>NZ_JBVHYH010000016.1:68390-124994 GCF_055569135.1 Kitasatospora sp. NPDC029367 | reverse complement strand
AGCTGAGCACCCACCCCCCCCCCCTACCCCTCCCCCTCTCCCCCCCCCCCCCCCCCCCCCCCCCCCCCCCCCCCCCCCCCCCCCCCCCCCCCCCCCCCCCCCCCCCTCCCCCCCCCCCCCCCCCCCCCCACCGGCGCATGAACGGACGGTCAGCCCTGAGGACGGTCAGCCCTGGCTGTTGCCGCCCTGGCCGTTGCCGCCCTGACCGTTCTCACCCTGGCTGTTGCCGCCCTGGTCGTCTCCGTCCCGGCCGAGCTCGCGCGGGTCGATCGACCAGATGCCGCGCCCGAAGGTCGCCGCGTAGAGCCGGCCGTCGGGGCCCGGCTTGAGCTGCTGCACCGCCGTGGTCGGCAGGTTGCGGCCGAGCACCGAGAACCGGCTCTCGCCCGGGGCCCGGTAGAACGCGGCGAGGTCGGTGCCGAGGGCGAGGCCGCCGTCGGGCAGGAGCTTCACCGAAGTCGCCGGGACGTCGGGCAGGTTGGCCGAGACGTCGGTCCAGGTGGCGCCGCCGTCACGGGTCTCGAAGAGGTGGCCGGTGCCCGCGCCGGGGCCCTCCGTCCAGGTGCGCGAGAAGCCGTTGACGGCCACCAGCACGTGCCGGGCGTCCTTCTCGTCCACCGCGAAGGAGGAGATGTACCGGTTCGGGACGGTCCCGTCGACGGGCAGGTTCAGCTGGTGCCAGCCGGTGCCGTCGATGTTGCCGACCGCGATGCCACGGCTGAACCCCTGGTTGTTGCACGGGCCGCACCAGCCCGCGTACACCGTGCCGTTGACGGTGGCGACGGCGGTGGCCACGTGGCCGGCGCCCAGGTCGTAGGCGGAGGTCCACTCGCTGCCGCTGCGGATCGCGTAGCCCTTGTGCTGCACCCAGACGTGCCGGCCGCCGGCGATCCAGGTGTTGGCGTCCCTGGGGTCGGCGGTCATCGGCGCGATGAACCGGGCGGCGTTGGTGTCCTTGTCCGGCGGGGCGACCTCGTAGGAAGTGGCCTTGCTCGGGTCCTTCGTCCAACTGCCGTCGTTGACCGCGCAGTTCTGGGTGACCCAGATGTCCAGGTAGACGTACTCCTCGGCGATGTTGCAGCCGTTGGCCGGGTCGACCAGGGTGTCGCCGCCGTCCCCGCCGAAGTTGGAGCCCATCACCTTGTCGTGCGCCCGCAGGACGGACTCGCCGTTGTCCTGGAGCCCGCCGCTGACGATGACGCCCTTGCCGGACCTGTCCGCCGGGTCCTTGCCGACGCCGACCGAGTAGTACTGGAGGGTGTCCATGGTGCCGTCGTTGAGCGGCGTCCAGTCCTTGCCGTGGCCCCAGGCGTCCAACTGCCCCTTGCCCGGGCGCCGGTAGATGCCGCCGTCGTTGCCGACGTAGACGTTCACCTTGCCCTGGTAGCTGCCGAAGGCGACGGCGTGCTGGTCGGAGTGGGTGGTCGGCGAGCAGTCGCCGGTCTGCTTGCTCGGGTCGATGCTCCAGCACGGGAAGCCGTTGTTCCAGTACGGCCCGACCGTCGCCCACGCGTTGCCGCCGTCGGTGGTCTCGAAGACCTCCTCCAGGCCCGCGTAGACGTGGTCCGGGTTGGCCGGGTCGACCTGGAGCGACTGGTTGTACCAGGCCTGGATGCCGGGCTGGTAGCCCGGATCCTGGAGCGCGGAGCCGGACGCCTTGAGCTTGTCCTTGTCCGCGACCAGCGTCCACGGACCGTACGGCGAACCGGACTTGGAGACGTAGATGCCCTTGAGCCCGGTGTCCGGGTTGTGCGCGGCGACATCGGGCGACTGGTCGATCGCGTAGTAGCGCGAGCCGTCCGCCGACCGCGCGAAGGTCACGTTGCCGACGTTCGCGGCGTCCGACGGCAGGTCACCCAGCGCGCCGACGCGCTGCCAACTCCCGTCCGCCGCCTTGCTGTAGAAGCCGTTGTAGGTGTCGCCGCCGCGCCAGCCGACCGCCAGGACCACCTTGGACGGGTCCTTGGGGTCGATCGCGATGTCGTTGGCGATGTTCTTGTACGGCGCGCTCGGGTCCTTGGCCAGCGAACCGCCCGGCAGGTAGTCCGGGTTGGGCGCGAACTCCAGCGTCCACGGCCCCGACAGGTCGGAGGTCGAGTGGCTCCACACACCGCGGCTGGTCGCCGCCCACACCTTGCCGCCGCCGAAGCGCAGCGCGTGGATGATGGTCGACTCCAGCTCCGGCCCGCCCACCCGGTTGCGGGGCTGGAACGTGCCGCGCTGCGGGTCGGACAGCACGTACACACCGGTGCCGACGTACGAGGTGGCCCCGGTGTTGGACTCGCCGGTGGCGTACCAGAGCCGGCCGCCGCCGTCGAGGTTCAGGGTGCCGGTGGAGAGCGTGGGCAGCTTGTCGGCGATCGGCTCCCACCGGCCGCCGCCGGTACGGGAGCGGAACACCCCGCCATTGGCACCGCCGGCGTACACGTAGCCGTCGCTGTCGGCCGCGATGCCGGTGATCCGGCCGGTCACCAGTCCGGCGCCGCCGCTGGAGTTGGAGTTGACGTCCCGGTAGCGCGGGTCGTCGGAGTTGTACGGCTTGTCGGTGACGTGGTCCCAGGTGCCGCCGGTGTGCGGCATCGACTTCAACTGCGCCCAGGCCGCGCCGTAGGCGCCCGGCGCCACGACACCCGGCGCGGTGCGCGCCTCGGTGTACTGGGCGACGCCCTCGGCGGAGTTCTCCACCTCGTCTCCGCCGTCCCCGGGCGAGTCGGCCTCGGGGGCGGCGGTCGAGCGGGGGGCGGTCGAGGCGGTGGTGGCGCCCCGGACCTTCTTCGCGTGCTGCTTCCCGACGTCCGCCTGGTGGCGCACCTGCCAGGGCTGCGATGCGGACGGCGAAGGCGCGGCGAGCGCCTGACTGGTGGTCAGTCCGAGAGCGGTGAGCGTGACGGCGCTGAGCAGCAGCCGACGGCGTTGCCTGATGGGCACGAGTGCGGTCCTCCCCTGTGGCCGGCCGCGCGGTCGCGCGACCCCGGCTGAACAGGGGGTAAGCCTGTCCGGTGCACCCGCCCGGGGGAAGACCCGAACGGTAAGAGATGGTTAAGACCCTTACCGTTTCGAACAGTTGGCATTCACCGAATGCCGGGATGCCCGACTGCCGGGATGCCCGACTGCCCGAGCGCCTCGGGTCCGACGGCCCCCCTCACCGCCCGCGCACCCGCCACCCACACAGCCGCCACCCCCGCGCCCGCCGCCACGACTCCCGCACCACGGCGGCCGGATCGAAAGACCCAGGCCGGTCCCGGGTGATCGGATAGCAGGCGAGTCCGATCAGCGCCGCACTGAGGTGGCCGATGCTGGTGTAGTCCCGGCTCTGGTGGACGCCGTAGACGTACACGGCGAGTACGCCCACCACGTAGAGGTACCGCCAGGGCCGCACGATCAGGTAGCTGAGCACCCCGACCACCCCGGCCAGCGCGTAGCTCACGCCGTAGTCGAGCGTGTAGACGGCCTTCGGCGCCGCCAGGCCGCGGTGGATCGCCCAGCCGAGCACCCCCTCGCTGAGGTAGGTCGCCCCGACGTGCGCCAGCACCGCCACCGACAGCCAGCGCAGCGTGCCCAGCCAGCGCTCGGCGGGCACGTGGAAGAGGTTGTACAGCGCGAAGTAGCTCAGCCAGCCGCCGCCCGCGATCCACATCGCGCTGGTCAGCAGCACCCGACCGGGTGAAACCTGGAGGTGGTGCAGATTGGTCGAACGCCGCTGCAGGATCCGGTCGGCGGTCACCGGGTCGACGTGCCGGATCACCTCGGTGGTGACCAGCAGGATCGCCAGCCAGATGTAGGTGCCGGGGGCGCGCCGGACGTAGCGCAACGCCGCCCGGGCCGCGCGCGCCCACCAGGGCCCCTGGTGCACCTGCGGCACGCCGGTGGTGCTGCCGGTCATCGGCGCCTCCTCGACGGCCCCCTCCTCCTCGACGGCCCCCTCCTCACCCTGGCCCGCCCCGGCCGCCGCCCGCCGCCGCGACGGCCCGTTCGGGTGACCGGCCCGACACCATCCGCGCCCGGCCTCCGCCCGGGAAACCGTCGACGGGGCGGCCCCGCCCGACTGCCGTAGGCTGGCTCTCCGGCCGCCCACGGGGCCGCCGGGCACCGGACACCGGACACCGCACGCAAAGGGCGCCAGGCACGATGAGGGACCGCCTCGGAACGACGAAGCCGACCGACACCGCCACCTCCCGGACGTCTGCCCCCAGAACAGCCACCGACAGAACACACACCGTCGGGACGGCCACCAGCGCGACGGCCACCGACAGAACGGCCACCGGCGGCCGGGCCTCGCTCGCGGCGACCGCCCGCACCGCCGCCCTCCGGCTGCGCCTCACCTCCGTCTACGTCGTCCTGCTGACCGTCACCGCCGCCTGGCTCGCCACCCAGGGCCACGCCGAGCGGGCCCGGTTCATCCGGCACAACAGCAGCAACGTCCACCACATGGAGGTGGGCAAGTGGTGGACGATGTTCACCAGCGGCCTGGTGGTCGACGGGGTCCCGGCCTGGGCCGGCATCGCCGCCGTCGCGATCGCCCTGGGCCTGGCCGAGTGGCGCTGGGGCCCGGCCCGCGCGGGCGCGGTGTTCGTCTTCGGGCACCTGGGCGCCACCCTGCTCACCGAGGGCGCCATGTGGGTGATGCTGACCGCCCGGATCCCGGGGGCGCTCTCCCGCGCGCGGGACGTCGGGATCAGCTACGGGCTGGTCGCCACCATCGGCTGCCTGCTCGCCCTGGGCCCGCGCGCGCTGCGCCGGTACGGCCTGCCGCTCCTCGCCCTGGTACTGGCCGTCGCCTGGGCGGCGGACCAGCAACTGGCCGACGCGGGCCACCTGGTGGCCCTGGCCCTCGGCATCCTCGCCGCCCGCACCCCCTGGCTCCGCACCCGCGCCCGGGCCGGCAACCGACCCACTGCCCGTGCCCGCAGCTCCGCCCAGTCTCCCGGTGAACCGGACCAGGGCCCCTGATCGTCCTTCCCAGTGGGCCGGGTACGATGCAGAACCGATCAACCGGCTGGCTGCCAGCTTCTGGTGACCGTTGATCAGGCCAAACGGAGGGGACCCGATGCCCGAGTTCGACAACGCCACGAGCCCTGCGGACGTGACCGATCCGGCGGGCTTCGTCGACCCGGTGATGCTCCAGACCCACCGGCCCCACCCGGCCCGGATCTACGACTACTGGCTGGGCGGCAAGGACAACTTCCCGCCCGACCGGGCCGCCGCCGAGCACGCGATAGCCGCCGCGCCCGACGTCCCGCAGGCCGCCCGGGAGAACCGCGCCTTCCTGCGCCGCGCCGTCCGGCTCTGCGTCGAGGCCGGTGTCCGCCAGTTCATCGACATCGGCTCCGGTCTGCCCGCCCAGGGCAATGTGCACGAGGTCGCGCAGGAGCTGGCCCCGGAGTCCCGGGTGGTCTACATCGACAACGACCCGATCGTGCTCGCCCACGGCCGGGCGCTGCTCGCCAGCAACCACTCCACCACCGTGCTCACCGGCGATCTGCGCGACCTCGACGAGCTGCTCGACCGGCCCGCGCTGCGCGAGCTGATCGACCTCTCCCAACCGGTCGCCGTCCTGCTGATGGCCGTCCTGCACTTCGTCGACGACGACCAGGCCGCCGCGGCGGTCAAGGCCGTCCACGACCGCGTCGCCCCGGGGAGCTTCCTGCTGCTCTCGCACAGCACCGCCGAGGGCAATCCGCAGCGGGCCGCCGAGGTCGTGAAGACCTGGGACGACACCGATTCGCGCATCCGGCTCCGGGGCCGGGCCGAGGTGGAGGCCTTCCTCACCGGCTGGGAGGCGCTGGAACCGGGCGTGGACTTCGTCCCGCTCTGGCGCCCGGACGGGCCGACGGCGGACTCGACCCGCTGGATGTACGCGGGCGTGGGCCGCAAGGCCTGACCCCCGCCTCCCCCGGACCACCGCAGGGCCGGACTCCCCCGGGAGTCCGGCCCTGCGCCGTCCCGTCGTCCTCCCCGCCGCACCCCGACGCCGCGCCTCCCGCCGCACCCGCCAAACCCCGCTCCGCCCAAGGGAGTTGTGGTCGGCCCCGACCGTCTGGAGTCGCCCTCCGGAGCTGCCGCCCCGGTCGACGCGTCCGTATGCTCTTGCGGTACTCTGCAAATCTATGCCAGAGTGCGGGCATCGGATCAATCAGGCCGAATCCCCTCACACGTCGCTAAATCAGGAGCCCGCACCGCGGGTGGGTCAAGGGTGCATGCATGTCGAAGGTCTTGAGCAAGCTGCCGGTCGGTGAACGGATCGGCATCGCATTCTCGGGTGGGTTGGACACCTCCGTCGCGGTCGCGTGGATGCGCGAGCACGGTGCCGTCCCCTACGCCTACACGGCCGACATCGGCCAGTACGACGAGCCGAACCTCGCCGACGTCCCGGCCCGTGGCCGCGCCTACGGCGCCGAGCAGGCCCGCCTGATCGACTGCCGGGCCCCGCTGGTCGAGGAGGGTCTGGCCGCCCTGGCCTGCGGCGCCTTCCACATCCGCTCCGCCGGGCAGACCTACTTCAACACCACTCCGCTCGGCCGCGCCGTGACCGGCACCCTGCTGGTCCGGGCCATGCAGGAGGACGGCGTCTCGATCTGGGGCGACGGTTCCACCTACAAGGGCAACGACATCGAGCGGTTCTACCGCTACGGCCTGCTCGCCAACCCCAACCTGCGGATCTACAAGCCGTGGCTGGACCAGGACTTCGTCGACCAGCTCGGCGGCCGCAAGGAGATGTCCGAGTGGCTGGCCGAGCGTGACCTCCCGTACCGGGACTCCGCCGAGAAGGCCTACTCCACCGACGCCAACATCTGGGGCGCCACCCACGAGGCCAAGCGGCTGGAGTACCTGGACACCTCGATGGAGATCGTCGCCCCGATCATGGGCGTCGCTTTCTGGGACCCGGCCGTCGAGATCCGGACCGAGGACGTCACGGTCGAGTTCGAGTTCGGCCGGCCGGTCCGGATCAACGGCCGTGAGTTCGACTCCGCCGTCGCGCTGGTGCACGAGGCCAACCTGATCGGCGGCCGGCACGGTCTCGGCATGTCGGACCAGATCGAGAACCGGATCATCGAGGCCAAGAGCCGCGGCATCTACGAGGCCCCCGGCATGGCGCTGCTGCACATCGCCTACGAGCGCCTCCTGAACGCGATCCACAACGAGGACACCCTCGCCACCTACCACAGCCAGGGCCGGCGCCTCGGCCGGCTGATGTACGAGGGCCGCTGGTTCGACCCGCAGTCGCTGATGCTGCGGGACAGCCTGCAGAAGTGGGTCGGCCAGGCCGTCAGCGGCAGCGTCACGCTGCGGCTGCGGCGGGGCCAGGACTACTCGGTGATCGACACCCAGGGCCCGAACTTCAGCTACCACCCGGAGAAGCTGTCGATGGAGCGCAGCGTCGACGCCGCCTTCGTCCCGGACGACCGGATCGGCCAGCTGACCATGCGCAACCTGGACATCGCCGACTCCCGCAGCAAGCTGGAGCAGTACGCGGGTCACGGCCAGCTGGCGCCGTGGACCGGCCTGATCGGCGAGCTCACCCCGGGCGGTGCGGCGCCGATCGCGGCGGGCACCGGCGACGAGGCCGAGTCCACCGCGCTGGACCACGCGGCGATCGAGTCCGGCACCGACTGACCTACGGGCACTCGACCGACGGGTACCGGAACGGCAACGCGCCGGACCGGCAACGCGCCGAAAAACGGCCGGGGGGGGGGCAGAAAAACACAGCAGGAGAAGCGAACGCGTCCACACCCCCCCCCCCCCCCCCCCCAACACCCAACCCCCCCCCCCCCCCCCCCCCCCCCCCCCCCCCCCCCCCCCGCCCGTTCCCGCACCTCCCCCACTGCCCCCGAGACCGACACCCCTCAGCGGATCCGCACCGCCCCCCGCCCGCGCACCGGGTGGGCGCCCAGCGGACCTGCCCCGGTCACCGCCCCGGTCGCCGCCCCGGGCGCCGTCGGCGACGCCGCCACGGTGTCCCGCAGGGTCAGCAGGATCTCCCCGTCGTACCGCTCCGCCAACAGCCGGGTGAGCTCGGCGGCGCAGCCCGGCCGTACCGCCGGGGCGAGTTCCGGCAGCCGCCCCGGGTCGCTGAGGTCCTCGGCCTCGGCGGCCCAGCGCGCCGCGTCGCCCCACTCGCCCTCGGCGGCGTAGTGGACGGCCAGGC
Source organism: Kitasatospora sp. NPDC029367 (assembly GCF_055569135.1). Taxonomy (NCBI): domain Bacteria; kingdom Bacillati; phylum Actinomycetota; class Actinomycetes; order Kitasatosporales; family Streptomycetaceae; genus Kitasatospora; species Kitasatospora sp. NPDC029367. Next base: position 116,848 of record NZ_JBVHYH010000016.1, on the reverse strand, counting down.
AGTGGACGGCCAGTTGGTCGCGGTACTGGGCGGCGATCCGCCACCAGAAGACCCCGTCCGCCGTGCGGCCCATGCCGTAGAGCAGGCAGCCGAGGGTGCGGAAGGCGGCCTTCTCGGCGAGTTCGAGGTCCAGGGCCAGTTCACCGGGCTCGACCGCGCCCGCCACCCCCGCGCACAGGTGGCGCAGGTCCCGCCGCAGTTCGGCCCGCCCACCGGAGCGGAGGTGGTCCCCGGCGGCCCCGGCGTGCGGCGGCCGGGCGACGGCGGGGGGCCGGGCGGGGCGCTCGCGACCGGTCGGGGTGGGCCGGCGGGCGGCGGCCAGCCGTTCGGCCAGCCGGCGGGTGAAGGCCACCGGGTCGTGGTCGCGGAACTCCTCGTCCAGCTCGGCGGCGTGTGCGCGCAGCAGCTCGATGACCCTCATGTCGCCTGCCCGTCGTCCGGGTGTTCCAGCAGGTACTCCAGGTGGCGCCGCCCGAGGCTGTAGTAGGTGCGGGCGGTGGTGTGGGCGATGCCGAGCGCCCGGCCGATGTCGTGGTAGGAGGTGCCCGCCTGGCGCAGCCGGACCACGTCGGCCTGGACGGGCGCGGCGCGCGCGAGGGCGTCCATCGCCCAGTCCAGCGCGTCCAGTTCGGCGAGCTCCTCCAGTTCGTCCTGGCTGGTGTCGGGGCGGCGCTGGGCGATCACCCGGAGCCGCTTGCGCTCGGCCCGGCCGCGTTCGCGCAGGACGTCGACCACCGCGTCCTTGACGATCTTGAAGGCGAAGGCCTGCGGGTCGGCGCTGGCCAGGGCCCGGCGCCAGTTCCGGTAGAGCGTGGTGCCGGCGTTCTGCACGGCGTCCTGGGCGTCCTCGCGGTGGCGCAGGCGCTGCTGGGCGTAGCGGAGGTAGCCGGTGTTCTCGCGGGTGAAGAACGCCTCGAAGTCGTTCGGCAGGTCGTCGAGCGGGTCCGCCCGAAGGCCCCGCTCCTCCCCCGGCCCGGGAGTGTTCACACGCGCCCCCTTCTCCTGGGTCAGCTGGCCGGCCCACCGGTTGGCACGCCGACGGCCCGTTTCGGGGCTCGTGGTGTAACCGTCCGGGAGGGGCGGGTTGTCGACCGGATCGGGCGGACAATTGGGAACAATTCTGTTCACTTTCGAACAAGGCCGCTGACCTGCCCGTTCACGGGCGCGAACGGGCGCCCACGCATCCCCGAGTGACCCAGATCACACTCGCTCGGACAGCGGCTTGACAAGCCCCGCAACCACCCCGCCGCCGAGGGCGACCACCCCGACCCAACAGCCCCGCCCCGACGAACCCGCCCCGACGGCCCCGCCCTACGGCGCCGGCTGTACGTCCGCCGAGTCCAGCGCCACGGTCACCCGCTCCAGCAGCATCCGCAGCGCGGCCAGGTCCTCGACCGGCAGCCCGGTCGCCGTGAGCAGCCGGCGCGGCACCTGCCCGGCCCGCTCGCGCAGCGCCGACCCCTCGGCGGTGAGGCTGACGGTCACCGACCGCTCGTCCTCCGGGCTGCGCTCACGGCGCACCAGTCCGGCCGCTTCCAGGCGCTTGAGCAGCGGGGAGAGGGTGCCGGAGTCGAGCCGCAGGCGCTCGCCGATCCGCTTGACGGGCAGGTCGCCGTCCTCCCAGAGCACCAGCATGACCAGGTACTGCGGGTAGGTGAGCCCGAGGTCCCGGAGCAGGACCCGGTAGACGCCGCCGAAGGCGCGGGAGGCGGCGTTGAGCGAGAAGCAGATCTGCTGGTCGAGGCGGAGCAGTTCCTCGTCCGCCATGCCGGGGAGCGTGGTCATGACCCCATGGTACCGATCGCCGTCGCGCCATCTAGTTGTGCACAACTGAATTGCGTGCTCTACTTATGGAGCAGTCGGCAGCCGGACCTCCACGGAGGACCGGCCGGCCGCCGGAACAGGACGACTCCGCCCGCCCCCGCGCACCGCGACACACCACGGACCGCGCACCACGAAGGGACCAACCATGGACGCGCTCTACACCGCCGCCGCCACCGCCAACGGCCGCGAGGGCCGCGCCGTCAGCTCGGACGGCCAGCTGGACCTCGCCCTCGCGATGCCGCCCGCGCTCGGCGGCAGCGGCCAGGGCACCAACCCCGAGCAGCTGTTCGCCGCCGGCTACGCCGCCTGCTTCGCCAGCGCCCTCGGCCTGGTCGGCCGGCAGGCCCGGGTGGACACCAGCGAGGTCTCGGTGACCGCCGAGGTGTCCATCGGCAAGGACGGCGCGGGCTTCGGGCTGGCCGTCGTGCTGCGCGTCGAGCTGCCCGAGGCGCTCGCGGGCGAGGGCGGCGAGCTGCTGGTCAAGCAGGCGCACGAGGTCTGCCCGTACTCCCGCGCCACCCGGGGCAACATCCCGGTCGAGCTGGTCGTCGAGTAACACCCGCTCCCCCTGGCAGGCTCCGGACGGGGCCCAACGATCCGCCCGGAGCCTGCCCGCCCCGCCCGGCGACGAGGCCCGCCGCACCTCACGTGCGGCGGGCCTCAGCCGCTCCCCCCGCCCCCTGCCCCCGGACACCCCCGGTCCCGTGCCCCGATCCGGCACCCGGTCAGTCCGGCACCCGGTCAGCTCCCGGGAGGCCCGACCGGGCCGTTCGTGCCGCCCGGCCCGCCGGGGCCACCCGGCGAGCGCAGCGTGTCCAAGCGGTGCCGGTACTCCTCCGCGTCGATCTCACCCCGTGCGAAGCGCTCCGCGAGCACCTGCTCCGGGGTCGGGCCGTGCCCCCAGCCGTACGGTCCACCGGAACCGGGGCCCGCGACCCCTGTCCCGCCCGGTCCGTGCGGGAGCGGCTGCCGCGAGCGGGAGATGTAGCGGAACAGGGCGACGGCCAGCAGCACCAGCACCGCCAGGACGAGCAGCGAGACGATCGCCATCAGGGCGATGCCCCAGCCGCCCGGTCCGTGGCCGGGCCCGTAGCCGTGCCAATGCCAGTGCCTCATCAGGTCCTCCTCCTCCGACCCTGCGGGCCCGTCGAGGTGATCGACGCCGTGACCACCGGGGCGTCGTACGGCCTGAGCTGCCGCGCTGCCCGGGGTGACCAGCGCCTTACCACCATCGTGCGCCCGCGACGGGTCAAAGCGTCGTGAAGAAAGCCTGAGAAAACGTTCCTGCGGAACCGGCCCCGCGCACGGGGGTAGCGTTTCCGTCCATGAACCACCATCCGCCCGACGACCACCGCTCTCCCGAGCAGCTGGTCGCGGCCGGGCTGCTCCGCCGCAACACCGACGGGCACCCCCACCCGGCGCTCAACCACTCGCCGATCACCTACGTCGCCACCGCGCTCTGGGCCGAGCTCGCCGCCCTGGCGATCGCGCCCACCGCCACCGAGGCCACCGCCGCCGCCCTGCTCCGCGCCCTCGCCGACCGGGCCGTGGACGCCGCCCTGGCCCCCGGCAACGAACGCGCGCCGCGTGACGACCTCTACGTCACCGACCCCGCGCACATCGGCACCCGCCGCCGCGCGGTCTGGTTCCAGCGCTCCGGACCGGGCGGCCCGATCACCGCCGGCTTCGCACCGTAGCGGCGGCGCGGTGGCGCGGTGGCGCGGTGGCGCGGTGGCGCGGCACCGGCGCACCGAAGAGCCCGAGCGCCCCGGACGGCCTGCGCGCTCCCGCCGGCCCGAACGCTCCCGAGGGCCCGAGCGCTCCCGCCCGCCCGAACGCCCCGGACCGCTCAGCGTTCCACCGTCAGGCTCTCGCAGACCCAGCTCAGCCGGTCCGGCCCGTCGAACGGCGGCCGGGCGTGGTACGTCCCGTCCGCCACCGACATGTTGACGATCAGGTAGGCGTGCCAGCCGGACCCGACCCCGTGCAGGTCCGCGTAGACCAGCTCCTCCTCGACGTACCAGTCCACCGAGTGCGCGCCGAGCACCACCCGCAGGCCGATGCTCGCCCCCGGGCCGACCCCGACGCCGCCGCCGTGCCAGTAACGGAAGCCGCCCCGCACGTGGTTGGAGATCTCCAGCAGGTCCGGGTTGTCCGGGTGGTACTCGAAGAGGTCGACCTCGTTGCCGCCGTCCCGCCAGGTCCAGATCGCCGGCCAGGCGCCCAGCTGGACGGGCAGCGTCACCTGCGCCGACAGGACGTCCCCGGTGCGGACCTGGAAGCCCTCCGGACTGCCCTCGGTGGTCAGCAGGTTGCACGTCCACAGCCCGCCGGTGCGCCGCCGCACGGCGGTGAACCGCCCACCGGGGCAGTAGTCGTGGCTCAGGTAGTCGAGCTTGTGGTCGCTCCGGTTGGTCGGCCCCATCCGGGGGTATGCGCTGCTGCGCCCGGCGACCCACTGCCCGGTCGAAGTGAAGTCCGCGTCGAACACGACCGCCACGGCCGCCTCCCCAGTGCTCCGTCGCCCCGGCAGTCCGAACCGCCGGGCACACAGAGTGAGTTACCCGATACGCTCCGCAGTATGCGAAGCAAATCGTCGGGTGTTGCACCGGGTCACCGCTCCGGATGAGGCAGCCGGTCAGCCGACCGACGCGGTGGCGCCCCCGGCCCGGAGCCGGTCGGTCACCGAGACCACCCCGTCCACCGAGCGGCACAGGTTCAGCACGATCGGCACCAGGTGCGCCTCGGGCACGGTGCCGCTGAGCACCACCCGCCCCTGGTCGACCTCCACCCCGATCTCCGCCGGGCTCACCCCGTCGATCCGCCCGAGCACCTCCTCGACGATCTCCCGCCGGATCACCCGGTCCTCGCGCAGGAACACCCGCAGCAGGTCGCCGCGGCTCACCATCCCGATGACCCGCCCCTCCTCGTCCAGCACCGGCAGCCGCTTGAGCCCGTGCCGGCTCATCTGCCGGGCCGCCGCGACCACGCTGGTGCCGGGCGTGGTGCAGACCGGCTGCGCGGTCATCAGCTCCGCCGCCGTGAGCTCGCCGCCCGGCCCGGCCTTCGCCGACTCGGGCGCGGGCAGCAGGCTGCCCGGGTCCTCCTGCGCCGCCAGCGTGCGCAGCAGGTCGGCCTCCGACACCAGACCCAGCGGCCGCCCGTCCGGGTCCACCACCGGAACCCCGGTGATGTCGTAGTCGGTCAGCAGCGCGACGATCTCCCGGAAGCCGGTCTCGGGCGCGATCCGGACCACGGGGCTGGTCATCACAGATTCGACGGTGGCATGCCGCACGCCGGTTCACCTCGTCCAACAATGCTGGTCCGATCGGGCGCGGATCGTCCCGGCCGGTACCGGCAGCATGGCCCCAGGCCGCGCGGAGCGCCAGGGGCCAAGGGGCCGAACGGGTGGGACCAAGGGCCCTGACCTGCGAACACGCCTCCAACACGGGAAACTGCCCGGCCACCCCGGAGCACCGGAGCCGACCGGCAGGCCCGGTCCGACGGGTCGGACGGTCAGACGGGTCGAACGGGTCGGACGGCGCGCGGCAACCCGCCGCACACCCCGAACGGCGCAACCATCACATGATCGAGTCGTTGGACCGTCCACCACGACAGCACGATCGGCACCGGGAGGGCCCGTTGGCAGCACGGACGGTGGGCGCGGAACCGGCGGCCCGGGGCGGCCGGGCACGCCCGGTGGCGGTGGCCGAGGCCGCGCTGGTGCACCACTACCGCAGGCTGGTCCGGCTCGCCTACCTCGCCCTGCCCGCCGACCGGGACCGGCACAGCCGGGTGCTCGCCGCGCACGCGGCCGTCCAGCGCGCCCTGCCGTTCCGCTGGACCCGCCACACCGCCCCTGCCCCTGCCCCCGCCCCCGGCACCACTTCCGGCGCCACCCCTGCCTCCGCCGAGCCTGCCGACAGCGCGCCGACGACCCCCGGCACCGACCCGGACCAGGTGTACGGAGCGCTGCGCCTACGGGTGCTGCGCGCCGCCCTGCGGCCGCGCCCGGCCGCGCGACTGCTGGCGCCCCGGGTCTGGGGCCTGCGGCTGTTCACCCCGCACGGCGGCGAGCAGGACGCGGCACTGGACCGCGCGCTCGCCGCCCTGGACGCCCCGGCCCGGGCCGCCTTCGCGCTGCGCGTGGTCGAGGGGCTGGACGGCCCGGAGGCGCTGGAGGTGCTGCGCGCCGCCGGAGTGGAGCGGCCCACCGAGGCGCTCGCGGCGGCCGCCGAGCTCCCTGCCGGGCCCGAGGAGGAGCCGCTCGCCTTCGACCCGTGCGCCGTCCGGGTCCAGCCCACCGACCTGCTGCGCCGCCGCCGTACGCTGACCGCCGCGCTGGCGGTCGGGGTGCTCGGGCTGACCACGACGGCCGCGGTACTGGGCGGCGGTTCCGCCCCGGCGAGCAGCGCCCCGCGGTCGGCCGTCCGGCCCCCGGGCGCCGTCACCGACCCGGCCCGGCTGGTCCGGGTCGCGCCGGACGCCTGGCAGCACACCGCGCGGATCGACTTCACCGCCTGGCCCGCCCGCGGCGACCGGCGCGAGGACGCGGCCCTGCTCGGCCGGGCCCTGGCCGCCTGGGCCCAGCCGGGCCCACGGACCCGGGCCGAGCCGGGTACGGACACCGCCCCGCCCGACACCCCACCACAGCTGCTGTACGCCGGGACGGTCGACGGCACCGGCGTGGCCGTGCTGTACGACGGCCGCCGGATCGCCCGCTGGACCGACGGGAGCGGCGGGCATGACGGGAGCGACGGGAGCGGCGGCGGGCTGGACCTCGCCCGGGCCGACGACTCGGACCCGACCACGGCGGGCGCGGTGGTGCTGAGCCGCCGGGGCGCCGCCCTGCGCTACCTGCTGGCACCCTGGGTGGACACCGCCGAGACCCGCCGGATCGACCAGCCCGACACCGCCGCCCGCCCGCTGGACCACCCCGACGGGGTCACCCCGGCCGCGCCGGGCGGCGGGCTCGCGGACTGCCGGGGCGCCACCGTGCTCCAGCTGCGCTCCTCCTCGGTGATCGCCGAGAAGCACACCTTCCTGCTGGCCGATCTCGGCGGCCTCGTCCCGGCCCACCTCACCTACACCCCGCCGCCGGACCGCACCCAGCCCGCCCGCTCGCCGGGCGAGTCCACCGGCCAGGACGCCCTGCTGGCCTGGGCGCGGGCCGGCTGCGCGGTGCCGGACGGCACACCGGGCGTCAAGCAGCTCAACCTGTGGGCCTTCGCGGTGCAGCCGCTGCCGCAGAACGCCGGCTCGGCCGCCTGGTACTGCCTGCGCGCCGACCGCTGGACCGGCGAGGGCAGCGCCACCACCGCCGTGCTGCTGCCGGCCGCCCGGGGCCCGCAGCGCACCGGCGGCGGACCGGGCCGCGGGTGCAGCCGGTACGAGCAGGACACCGTCGCCTGGGCGTGGTGGCACTCCCCGCAGGGCGCGGACTACCTGCTCGCGGCAGGCAGCCGGCGGGTCACCCGGCTGACCGTCAAGGGCCCGGACTGGTCGGCCGACCGGCCGGCCCCGGACCACACCCTCGCGGTCGAACGGCCCGCCCGGGGCGCCGTCCAGGTCGAGGCGCTGCTCGACAACGGCAACCGGATCAGCCCGCCGCACTGAACCGCCCCGCCAACAGCGCCCCGTAGTCCGGCAGTTCGACGCTCGACACCTGCTTCCCCAGCTCCAGCATCCGGTTCAGCACCCACCGGCGGTTGAGCAGCCCGTTGCGCAGCCGCAGCCCGGCCGCGGTGCGCGGCGCCAGGAACGGGCCGGTCCGGTCCCCGCCCTTCTGGCAGCCCTGGGCATAGTCGCGCAGCAGCCCCTCGTACCGGGCGAAGGCGGCCCGGTGGTCGCCGCGGGCCAGCGCCAGCTCGCCCGCCAGGACGTACGCGGCCACCACCGCCGTGCCGGTGCCCATCCCGCCGATGGTGGCCCCGCAGGCGGCGTCGCCGACCAGGGCGATCCGGCCGGTGGACCAGGCGGGGACGTCGGCGCGGCTGATCGAGTCGAAGTACGGCTCGGGCGCGTCGTCCAGGCTGCGCAGCAGTTCCGGGACCTTCCACCCGAGGCCGGCGAAGGCGGCGCGGACCAGTTCCTTTTGCTGCCGGGTGTCGTGGCGGTCGTAGCGCAGTTCGGGCGAGGCGAAGAGGCAGAAGGCGCCCGCCCGGCCCGGGTCGCGCGGGTCGGCGCCGACGGACATCATCCGGCCGGGGACGTTCAGGGCCGTTCCGCCGGGCGGCAGCGCACCGCCGGCGGGCAGCTGCCAGGTGGCCGCGTAGTAGCCGAGGTGGCGGACGAACCGCTGCTCGGGCCCGAAGGCGAGCCGCCGCACGGTGGAGTGCAGCCCGTCGGCACCGATCACCAGGTCGAACTCGCGCGGCGCGGCCCGCCGGAAGGCGACCCGCACCCCGGTCGCCGTCTCCTCCAGGGCCTCGACGGAGTCGCCGAAGACGTACTCGGCGCGGGCTGCGCTGTGCCGGTACAGCACCTGGGCCAGTTCTCCGCGCGGGATCTCCAGCTCGCCGCCCGCGAACTCGGCGGGCAGGTGCAGCAGTCGGCGCCCGTCCTGGTCGACGAAGGTGATCGGGCTGCCGCCGGTGCCCAGGGCGCGCAGTTCCTCCAGCACGCCCATCCGCTCCAGCACGGTGAGGTGGGTGCGCCCGCGGAAGTCGACGTTCTGCCCGCCGCCGCGCAGCGCCGGGGCGAGTTCCACCACGGTGACGTCGAAGCCGTACCGGCTCAGCCAGTGGGCCAGGGCGGGGCCGGCGATGCTCGCGCCCGAGATCAGCACGCTGGTGCGCGCGGAGGCACTCATGGGAACCACTCCGTTCGAGGGTCAGGTAACTGTGTCCGTGGGACACAGTTCATTGCTGTGTACGGTAGACGCAATTAGCGCGGACGGGCAACCCCCGGGACGGGAGCAGGCGATGGGCGAGGCGGCGAACGACACGGTGCGGCTGCTCTGGGAACAGCCCCCACGACCGACCCGCGGGCCGAAGCCGGCCCTCAGCCTGGAGCGGATCGCCGCCGCGGGCGTCGAGGTCGCGGACGCCGAAGGGCTGGGCGCCGTCTCCATGCAGAAGGTGGCCGGGCTGCTGGACTTCACCAAGATGTCGCTCTACCGGTACGTCCCCGGCAAGGCCGAACTCGTCGCGCTGATGGTCGAGTCGGCCTTCGGCGAGCCGCCCGCATCTGCGGAGCGGTCCGACTGGCGGGATCAACTCACCGCCTGGGCACACCACTTGTCCGAGGCCATCGCCCGGCACCCGTGGCTGCTGGACGCCACCCTCGGCCCCCGGGTGCTCGGCCCGCGGGAACTCGCCTGGCTGGAACGGGTGGTGGCCGCCCTCGACGGCCACGGACTGACCGGCGCCGAGCGGATGGACGCCGCCGTCCTGCTCGCCGGACACGTGCGCACCATCGCCGAACAGGCCCGCGCGGTGGGCCCGGACGGCTCCCCCGAGGCCGAACTCCTCGCCGCCCTCGGCACGGTGGTCCACCGGCACGCCGACCGCTACCCCGCCGTGGCCGCCGCGATGGCCGACCCGGACGGCCGCGACCAGGCCCTGGACTTCGGCCTGGCCCGCATCCTGGACGGCCTGGCCGCCCTGATCGACCGCCGCACCGGGCCACGACGAACCGCGTCGCCGACCGAAAACCCGTCGAGCCGGGGCCGCGCGGACAACTAACATCCGCTCCCATGGCGATGTTCGTGCACCTGACGGCCGCGGCGAACGCGCCGCGCATCCGCCGCGCCGGGATCCGGGCCGACAGTCGGGGCCAGGGCGGGGTGCGCGGGGTGTACTGCTTCCCCGTGCTGCCCTCCTACACCCTCACCCACCAGTGGCTGCGCGAACTCGCCCGGTTCGGGCCGAAGGGCGCGCTGTCCGCGGTGCACGTCCGGCTGGACGACGCGCAGGAGGTGCTGGTCGGGCACTACCGCGACCGCGCCAAGGACGCCCAGCAGTGGCTGACCGCCGCCGAGGCGGTCGCCCGGGTCGCCGCCCAGCCGGACCCGCGCGGCTGGGAGGTGGTGGTGCCGCGGGCGATCGGCGCGCGTGAGGTGCACCGGATCCGCGCCGTACCGCAGGTGGCCGGCTGGCGCTACCTCCCCGGTGCCCACGGCACCCGCCCCTGCACCTGCGTCGGCTGCCGGGTCCGCGGCGAGTACGGCGGCCGTCGGCTGCGCGAACGCCACCCGCACCCGCTGGACGGGCCGCCGCCGCCCGTCCCCGTCCTGCTCGCCCGGATCGAGGCCGCGGGCGACCCCGGCGATCCGGCCGCCCTGCTGGACGCCCTGCACTGGTTCGGCCTGCGCCGCCGCGGCCCGGTGGACCGCCTCGCCCGGCTGGCCGCCCACCCGGACCCGGCCGTCCGCCGCGAACTGGTGTGGGCGGTCCAGGGCTGGTCCACGCCCGGCGTCGCCGAACTGCTGGACCCGCTCGCCGAGGACCCGCACCCGGACGTCCGCGAAGCCGTCGCGGACGTCCGGGAGCTCATGGACGAGCAGGAGTCCTGAGGCCCCTGGGCCGGCTGCCCGTGGGTCCGGGGGCCTCGGCACGGCTCCGGGTCAGGAGACGCGCTTGAGCTGCCAGGAGTTCTTGTCGAAGCTCGGCACGGCCGAGTACTGGCAGCCGGAGCTGTAGAAGCTGCTGACGATCGTCCACCCGGCCGGCGGCCAGGTCGAGGCGCAGGCGTTGACCGTGGTGCCGACCGGGTAGCCGGTGAGGTCCATGATCTTCTTGGTGTTCGGGGTGAACCCGGAACCGCAGCCCGCGCTGTTCCACCACTGGACGTCCACGAAGCCGGCCGGGGTCAGCGAGGAGGCGCAGCTGGTGCTGGTGCTGCCGGGCGCGGCCTGGGCGGTGCCCAGGGCGAGGGTGAAGGCGGCGGCGGTACAGCCGAGGGTGAGGACGGCGGCACGAAGTCGGGTCACGGGGCGGCTCCCTTCGGGTGACGCGGGCGGTCCGCGTCAGGAGCCATTCCTACCGGTACGAAACTCCGTCCGAACAGTGCGTTTCCGGCCCCGCCGACGGCGGATAATCGCCCGTCCCGCACCCCGCGCCGCCCCGCGCCGGGCCGCGCCGGGCCCGCCACCTGCGAGGTCTCCCGCCGACGTGCCCGTTCGGCGGAACCGGGTGATCATGGGACGAACCGCGTCTTCGGCGATACGGCGTGCCGGCCCACTCCGGCGGCGCCCGGAAGGTGGACCGCGATGTTCCAGCTCCTCTGGATTCTGCTCATCGGCTTCGTGCTCGGCGTGCTCGCCAAGCTGATCCTGCGCGGGCCGCAGTCGATCCCCTGGTGGCTGACCATGCTCCTCGGCGCCGCCGGGGCCTGGCTCGGCAACGCCGTCTCCGGCTGGATCGGCGTCCGCCACACCTCCGGCATCGACTGGATCCGTCACCTCCTCCAACTCGGCTTCGCCGTGGTCCTGGTGGCCCTCGTCGCCCCGGCCTGGAGCAAGAACCGCACCTCCCGCTGACCGGGCACCGGCCGGAAGTGTCAGTGGCAGGTGCAAGACTCCCGGCAGGGCTCACCGAACGGGCCCGGACGGGAGGGTTCGCCGATGCCCATCGGAGATCGCTGGCAACTGCTGCGCGGCTGGGAGGTGCTCGGCGAGATCGTCGTGGACGACATGGACTGGCCGTGGCTGTACGGCAGCTTCATACCCCGGCCGGGCTTCTCCGAAGTGAAGCCCTGGTTCGACGAGTCCACCGCCCTGGTGGAGGCCGAGGACTACGACGGCTTCGACCGTGCCTACGAACCCATCGAGGAGTCGCTGGGCATGGTCGGCCCCGACGGTCCGGTGGACGGCTTCCTGCTGCACATCAAGGGCGATCAGGCTTGGTTCCGTTGCTGACGACGGCGTCTGACCCCGCTCAGCCCACGTGCACGGCGGGCCGGCGGGCGCGGTCGGGCTCGGCCTCGCGGAGGACCTCGCGGGTGACCGGGGCGATCTCGCCCTGGCCGAACAGGAAGAACCGCAGGAACTGGGCGAAGGGGTTGCCCTCGGTCCACTCGAAGTAGATGTGCGGCAGCTGCCCGGTCATGTCGCGCACCTGGAGCAGCAGCGCGGCCAGCGCGTTGGGGACGCTGGAGCTCTGCAGCGTCAGCACCCGGTAGCGGTCGTGCAGCACCTCGCCGCGGACGGTCAGTTCGGCCTCGAAGTCGGACGGGTCGAGCACGGTGACCTCGACGAAGACCAGGTCGTCCTCCGGCGGGATGTCGTTGTCCCGGCGGATCTGGTGGACCTTGTCGCGGTACTCGGCGAGGTCCCGGCTGTTCGGCTCGTTGGCGATCAGGCGCAGCGGGCGGTACGTGTAGTCCCGGAGGAACCGCTCGGCGACCTCGTCCAGGACCACGGCGGTGACGCGCAGTTCGAAGGCGCGCTTGAGCCGGGAGAGGAAGGACACCAGCACGATGCCGGCGATGAAGCAGGCGCCGATCTTGACGCCGTCCGGCCGCTCGGCGATGTTCACGGCCGTGGTGTAGAGGAACACGGCGGCGATCACCGCGAAGGTGACGGTCCAGTGCCGCTCCCCGGCCTTGCGGGCGGCGATGGTGACGGCGACCGCGGCGGAGCTGATCAGCACCAGGACGCCGGTCGCGTAGGCGCCGCCCTGGGCGTCGACGTCGGCGTCGAAGATCCAGGTGACCAGGAAGGCGATCAGGGTCAGCACGATGACCGTCGGCCGCACCGCCCGGGCCCAGTGCGGGGCCATGCCGTAGCGGGGCAGGTAGCGGGGCATCAGGTTGAGCAGTCCGGCCATGGCGGAGGCGCCGGCGAACCAGAGGATGGCGATGGTGGACAGGTCGTAGACGCTGCCGAAGGTGCTGCCCAGGTTCTCGTGGGCGAGGAAGGCGAGGGCCCGGCCGTTGGCCGCGCCGCCGGCCTTGAACGCCTCCTTGGGGATGAGCAGGGTGGTGATGATGCTGGTGGAGATCAGGAAGGCGCTCATGATCACGGCGGCGGTGGTGAGCAGGTGCCGGGCGCCGCGGATGCGGCCGGTGGGCTTCTCCTCGGTGTCGTCCGGGTCGCCCTCGATGAGCGGCATCACGGCGACGCCGGTCTCGAAGCCGGACAGGCCCAGGGCCAGCTTGGGGAAGACGATGAGGGCGACGCCGATCATCGCGAACCCGTTGCCGTGCTCGGCGGTGAGTCCGTCGGTCCAGTCGCCGAACAGGTGCGGTTCCTTGAACACGTGCCAGAGGCCGTTGGCCACCACGACGACGTTGAGCGCGAGGTAGACGCCGACCAGGACGACGGCCAGGCCGATGGCCTCGCTGAACCCCTTGAGGAAGACCGCGCCGAGCAGGGCCACCAGGATCAGGGTGAGCATCACCTGTTTGCCCGACAGGGCGCTGTGCAGGTGCGGGTTCTCGATGAGGTGGGCGGTCGCGTCGGCGGCCGAGAGGGTGATGGTGATCATGAAGTCGGTGGCGGCGAAGCCGAGCAGGGTGAGCACGAAGAGCTTGCCCTGCCAGAACGACAGCAGCCGTTCCAGCATCGCGATCGAGCCCTGGCCGTGCGGGCTCTCGGCGGCGACCCGCCGGTAGACCGGCAGGGCGCCGAACAGGGTGACCAGCACCAGGACGACGGTGGCGATCGGTGACAGCAGGCCGGCCGCCAGGGCGGCGATGCCGGGCTGGTAGCCGAGGGTGGAGAAGTAGTCCAGGCCGGTCAGGCACATCACCCGCCACCAGCGCGTGCCCTTCTCGGCGGGCGCCTCCACGTGCGGGCCGGGGTGCTGCTTGGCCATGTCCGAGAGGCCTTCGAGCATCCACGCCCGGAACCTCGTGCCCCGCGTCGACGGCGCCGTTCCCGGTTCGACCGAACCCGAGGAGACCACGTACACCCCTGTCCACGACTCGGCCGGCCGCCGCACGGTTCCGGACCCCCAAGGCCGCCGGACGGCGGGCCCGGCCAGGCTAGGGGACGGGGCCGGAGCGGCCGGGCAGCCGCGCGGGCGGACACGCCGAGGTGCGCCCGGACGGCCCTGCCGGCGTGCGGCCGGCCCCCGGCCGTGCTCGAAACCGCGGCGCGGCGGTAACCGGAGGCCCCCTCGAACGGGGTAGACATGTCCGCGCGCGTTGACTCACCGTATTGACCCATGAGGTTGACCCACCGGGTTGACGCGCCCTCGGGTACGGCGACGGACGGCAGGGAGACAACGGTGACGGAACCGACTCGGCGGAGGATCCTCGGCCTGGGCCTGATGGCGGCCGCCGTCACCTCCTGCGGCACCCGGCACTCCGACGCCGCCCCGCTCCCCACGCCCGACGCCCCGGGCACCCCCGGCCCCTCGGACCCCTCCGGCACCCGGCACGCCGGGCCCGCGGACGCCGCCCCGAACGAGCAGTCGCTGCCCGGCAACGCCGACTGGCAGATCACCGACCCCGGTACGCCCGGCGCCGTCGAGGGCTTCGCCGACCGGGTCAGCGTGCTGCCCGGCGAGACCTTCGGCCTGCACGTCTCCACCGCGGCCGCCGCCTTCACCGTCTCCGCGTACCGGATGGGCTGGTACGGCGGCGCCCGGGGCCGGCTGGTCTGGCGCCGTGAGCACGTGCCCGGCGGCAAGCAGGCCGCCCCGCACGTCGACCCGACCACCCGCACCGTGCTGACCGGCTGGCGGCGCACCCTCGCCGTGGACACCACCGGCTGGCCCGAGGGCGCCTACCTGCTGCGGCTGGACGCCGAGGACGACTCCGGCCGCAGCTACGTCCCGCTCACCGTCCGCTCCGCGCGCACCGCCGGAAGGACCGTGGTGATGAGCGCCCCGGCGACCTGGCAGGCCTACAACGAATGGGGCGGCTACAGCCTCTACAACGGCCCGACCGGCACCCTGGCCACCCGCTCGCTGCGGGTCGTCCTCGACCGGCCGCACGACTACGACCACGGCGCCGGGCGCTTCCTGGTCTACGAGGCGCCGCTGATCGCCCTGGCCGAGCGGCTCGGGCTGCCACTGGCGTACACCACCGGGATCGACGTGGCCCGCGAACCGGGCCTGCTGCACGGGGCGAGCGCCCTGCTCTCGCTGGGCCACGACGAGTACTGGTCCCCGGAGCAGCGCGCCAACGTGACGACGGCCCGCGACGCCGGGACCAACCTGGTGATCCTCGGCGCCAACTGCTGCTTCCGCCGGGTCCGCTTCGAACCCAGCGAGCTCGGGCCGGACCGCACCGTGGTCTGCTACAAGGACGCCTGGGCGCAGGACCCGGGCCACCAGGCGGGCGCCCCGGCGACCACCGACTTCCGCACCGGCCCGGGCGCCGACCCGGAGAGCTCGATGCTCGGCGTGATCTACGACGGCTACCCGGTGGACGCCCCGTACGTGGTCACCTCGCCGGAGCACTGGGCCTTCGAGGGGACGGGCGTGACGGCCGGGGCGTCCTTCCCGCACCTGGTCGGCGTCGAGTACGACCGGGTCGACACCGCCTTCCCCACCCCGCGCCCGATCGAGGTGATCGCCCACTCCCCCGTGGTCTGCGAGGGCCGGCGCTCCCACTCCGACACCGCCTACTACACCGTGCCCAGCGGCGCGGGCGTCTTCGCCACCGGCACGATGCGCTGGGTGGAGGCCCTGGACGCCCACGGCAGCGGCGTGCACGGCATCGACGCCCACGCCGGGGACGTGGTCCGCAAGGTCACCGAGAACGTGCTGCGCCTCTTCGCCACCGGCCCGGCCGGCCGCACCCACCCCGCCCGCGACAACCTCGCGTCCGTCTACGGCCAGGCGTAGCCGGCGTCCCGCGGTCCATCGTGATCGAACCGGCCCACGGCCCCGGCCGCGGGGATCCGCCCTGCTCCCCTGGGGCGGGAAGGGGCCGTTGCCCCGGCTAGACTCGCACGATCTGACAGCAGCGAAGGTCGTCCAGGACAACCGACCGGTGCGGCACGGGGTGCCGGCCGGCGAGGGTACGAGGGAAACAGAACATGGTCGAGGCCTCCCCGAAGGTCGTTGTCGTCGTCCCCACGTACAACGAGCGGGAGAACCTTCCGGTCCTCGCCGGGCTCCTCACGGACCTCGCGGTGCCCAACCTGCACCTGCTGGTGGTCGACGACAACTCCCCCGACGGCACCGGCGAGATCGCCGACAAGCTCGCCGCCGACTCCGCGGGCACCGTCGGCGTGCTGCACCGCACCGAGAAGGACGGCCTCGGCCGCGCCTACCTGGCCGGGATGGCCCGGGCGCTGGACGAGGGCGCCGACGTCGTGGTCCAGATGGACGCCGACCTCTCGCACCCGGCCTCCGCGATACCCGCGATGGTCAGCACCCTGCTCGCCGACGAAGGCACCGCCGTGGTGCTCGGCTCCCGCTACGTGCCCGGCGGTTCGACCGCCGCGGAGTGGCCCTGGCACCGCAAGGCCCTCTCCGCCTGGGCCAACTTCTACGTCAACGCCATCCTCGGCCTCGGCGTCCGGGACGCCACCGCGGGCTTCAAGGCCTGGCGGGCGAGCGCCCTGCGGGCCATCGACCTGCCGACCGTGCGGAGCAACGGGTACTCGTTCCAGGTCGAGATGAACTACCGGGCGGTCCAGCAGGGGCTGACTATCCGCGAGGTGCCGATCCGCTTCGAGGAGCGGATCGAGGGCGCCTCCAAGATGAGCATCGGGGTGCAGGTCGAGTCCGCGCTGGCGCCCTGGAAGCTGCGCTTCAACCGCGAGGGCTAGACGAGTAGTCCCGGCCGCGACGGGCGGTGCGGGCGGCGGGTACGGGGAACAAGGCCGACATGGCCCTTCTGCCGGAGTCCCTGACGCCCCTGGTCCGCCGCGCCGCCCGGGACCCGTTCGCCGTCCAGACGCTGCGGGCCACCGTGGCCGCCACCCTGTCGTTCGCGGTGGCCACCCAGCTCAGCAGCGAGCCCGCTCCGCTGACGGCACCGCTCACCGCGCTGCTGGTGGTCCAGGTCACCGTCTACTCGACGCTCAAGACCAGCGTCCGCCGGGTGGTCTCGGTGGTGGTCGGGGTGCTGATCGCGATCGGGTTCAGCACCGTGGTCGGGCTCTCCTGGTGGAGCCTCGGGCTGATCATCCTGGCCTCCCTGGTGATCGGGCGGTTCGTCCGGGTCGAGGAGTTCGTCCAGGAGGTCGCGATCAGCGCGATGCTGATCCTGGGCGTCACCAAGCTGACCTCCCAGGCCTGGGACCGGGTGCTGGAGACCCTGATCGGCGCGGCCGTCGGCCTGCTGTTCAACCTGCTGTTCGCCCCGCCGGTCTGGGTGGACACCGCCGGGGAGTCGATCGAGGACCTCGCCCGGCGGGCCCGTCAGCTGCTGGTCGACATCTCCGAGCAGCTGGGCCGCCCCACCCCGGTGGCCCGGGCCGCCGAGCGGCTGCACGAGGCCCGGCGGCTCGACCAGGCGATCGCGGACGTGGACGCGGCGCTGCGCCAGGCCGAGGACAGCCTGCGCCTCAACCCCCGGATCAGCGAGGGCCTGCTCTCCCGGCTGGTGCTGCGCACCGGGCTGGACACCCTGGAGATCTGCGTGGTGGTGATCCGGGTGCTGGCCCGCTCGGTGACCGACCTGGCCAAGCGGCGCGAGCCGTCGGAGCAGCTGTTCCCGCCGGAGGTCGCGGTCGGGCTGGAGGAGCTGCTGGCGCACGTCGGCGGGGCACTGGTCAGCTTCGCGGTGCTGGTCACCACCCAGGTGAGCCGCAACGCCGAGGAGGCCGAGGAGCGGCTGACCGCCGAACTGGCGGCGGCTTGGACCTGCCGGGAGAACGTCGCCCAGGTGCTGCTGCGCAAGGTCCAGCAGCACCCGGAGGCTTGGCAGCTGCACGGCGCGATGCTGGCCGAGGTCGACCGGATCCTGGACGAACTGGACCTGGAGCACCGCAGTCGGCGGCTGATGGAGGAGCTGGACCGGGCCTCGCTGGCCGGCCGGGAGCGGTTCTCCCGCCTCGCCGGGCTGCGCCGCGCCGTCGGCGGCCGACGGCGGGGGGAACGGGAGCGCCCGGCCGCGGGGGCCGGGCGCTGACGGGGGGCGACGGGGGCCGATCGGGCGAGGGGCGGGGCGGGGCGGGGCTGAGCCTGGGGGGCGGCGGAGGTCAGGGCATCAGCCAGGGCTGCTGCGGCAGCGGGTGGCCGGTCTCCAGGTAGGTCTTGAGGTTGGACAGCACCGCCGACCAGCCCCGTTCGGCGTCCGCGCGCTCGGGCTCGTCGGCGAGGTCCTCGTGGGTGACGGTGAGCCGGGTGAGGTCCTGCCAGTGCCGCAGCTCGAAGGTGACCCGGGAGGGCCCGCCGGGGCGGTCGCCCTCCGGTCCGGCCCAGGTGGTGACCAGCCGGTGCGGGCGGTCCGCCACGTCGACGATGCCGATCACGTCGGCGATCCCGGAGTCGTCGGTGCGCTGGTGCTCCCAGGGCGCGCCGGGCAGCCAGGTGGAGACGTTGCGGTGGCCCCAGTAGAGGCCGGACTCGTCGGCGTTGGTGAGCGCGTGCCAGACCCGTTCCGGGGTGGCGCGCAGGTAGACGGTGCTGCGGTGGCGGAAGGCGGTCACGGCCTCAGCCCCTGGCCGCGTCGAGCAGTGGCTGGATCTCGATCTTCCCCATCCGCATCATGGCCGCCATCACCCGGTCCGCCTTGGCCCGGTCCTGGTCGCTGACCAGGTCCAGCAGGACGCGCGGGGTGATCTGCCAGGAGAGGCCGAAGCGGTCCTTGAGCCAGCCGCACGGGCCCTCCTGGCCGCCGTCGGCGGTGAGCTTCGTCCAGAGCTCGTCGACCTCCCGCTGGTCCTCGCACTCGACCTGGAGCGAGATCGCCTCGGTGAAGTGGAACTGGGGGCCGCCGTTGAGCGCCGCGTAGGGCCGGCCGGCGAGTTCGAACTCCACGGTCATCACCGTGCCGGCCGGCATCGGGGCGCCCTCGCCGTAGCGCGTGACCTTGGTGATCCGGGAGTCGGGGAACAGCGAGGTGTAGAGGGCGGCGGCCGCCTCGGCCTGGTCGTCGTACCAGAGGAAGGTGGTGATTTTCTGCATGGGCCCGACGGTAGCGGCGGGCTCTGACAGTGCGGCCGAGCCACGGCCGGGGGTCACCGGATCGGCGCCCCCGGCCGCACGGGACACGCCCCGGGGTCAGTGCACCCAGCCCGCGTAGCGCTGGACGAAGCGCTGGCCGGTGTGGGCGGTGACCACGACGTCGTAACGGCCCTGCTTGTCCAGCGGCCAGGACAGGTCCACCTGCTTGCCGGGCTTGACCCAGACGGTCTGCGGGCTGCCCGCGAAGTCGTTGGGCGCGGCGGTGAACGCCACGTCCGTCAGACCGTCGTTGGCCACCTGGAGGGTGAGCTTGAGGCTGCCGTGCAGGTCGGCGGTGACGATCGGCACGCCGATGTCGTTCTGGCCGTCCTGCCCGTCCCGGACGACCGTCCCGGCGAAGCGGCGCACGAAGCCGTCCGGGCCGTGGACGGTGAAGTCGTAGCGGCCGCCGGTGGCGGCCGCGTCCCAGACGTAGGTGGCGTTCGCGCCGGGGGCGACGGTGTACGGGGTGCCCGCGAACGGGAGCAGGATGTTCGGGTAGACGGTGTACGGGAAGGCCACCGAACCGTCGTTGCTCATGGTGCAGGTGACCTTGCCGGTCGTGCGGTCCACCGCGACGTCGGCCCAGGGCTGGTACGGCAGCGGGCGGTGCGGGCGCTCGCCGCGCTCCTGGACGGGCATCGCCTGGGCGCCGGTGGCCGGGAGGGCGACGCCGGGCAGCTTGGTGCCCGCGTCGGCCTTGGCCATCAGGGCGTTGGTGTCCGGCAGCTTCGGGATCGAGGTGTCCGGGGCGGCGAAGTCGAAGCAGCTGGTGAGGTCGCCGCAGACGGCCCGGCGCCAGGCGGAGATGTTGGGCTCGGCCACGCCGGTCACCACCTCCATGAAGCGCAGCACCGAAGTGTGGTCGAACACCTGGGAGTTGACCCAGCCGCCGCGCGACCAGGGGGACGCCACCCAGAGCGGGACCCGGTTGCCGAGGCCGATGGCGCGCCCCTGGGTGAACTCCTCGGGGGTGCCGGGCTCGGGGGTGGGCGGGACGACGTGGTCGAAGTAGCCGTCGTTCTCGTCGTACATGACCAGGAAGACGGTGTGCTGCCAGACCGCGGGGTTGGACATCAGCGACTGCAGCGCCTGGTTGACCCAGTGCGCGCCGTACGCCGGGCCGGCCTCCGGGTGCTCGGAGAACAGGTAGGGGGCGACCAGCCAGGAGATGGTCGGCAGGGTGCCGTCCTTGCAGTGGCGGTCGAAGTCGGTGGGGTCGAACTTGGTCATCGCGTTGAGGTAACGCGGGTCGTCGTGCGGGAAGTCGTGGAACTGCTTGAAGTAGGAGAGGGCGTTGTCGTCGTAGTCGCCGGTGCGGTCGTCCTTGCTGGGGTTGTGGTAGACCCGCCAGCTGACGCCGGCCGCCTGGAGGCGCTCGGCGTAGGTGGTCCAGTCGGCGACCGGGTTGTCGGTGACCGGGGTGTTGTCGATCCAGGGGCCGGTGGTGCCGTCGCGGCCAGGGCCGGCGGTGCCGGTCCACAGGTAGAGCCGGTTGGGGTCGGTGGGGCCGGCCAGCGAGGTGAAGTAGGCGTCGCAGAGGGTGAACGCGTCGGCCAGGGCGTACTGGAAGGGGATGTCCTCCCGGGTGAAGTAGCCCATGGTGCGCTCGCCCTTGGCGGCGATCCACTTGTTCATCGCGCCGTTGTTGATGGCCTGGTGGCCGGTCGCCCAGTCGTGGGCGAGGCCGCCGGCGTTCTGCGCGTTGTACTTGGAGGTGTCCATCCGGTACGGCAGCATCACCCCGCCGTCGCTGCGGCGGGCGTCGGGCTGGCGGAACACGTCGGTGCCGTCCGGGAACTGGAGCGCCTGCTTGTCGCCGAAGCCGCGGACACCGCTCAGGGTGCCGAAGTAGTGGTCGAAGCTGCGGTTCTCCTGCATCAGGACGACGACGTGCTTGACGTCCTTGACGGTGCCGGTCAGGGCGGTGGCGGGCGCGGCGGCGGGGGTGGCCGGGGCGGCGTCGGCCCGGGTGGCGGCCAGGCCGGTCAGGGCGGTGGCGCCGACGGCCGCGGAGGCGCCGACGAAGGTGCGGCGGGAGAGCTCGGACATCACGAACTGGCCTCTCAGAGCTGGAAGGTGGCGACGGCGGCGGCGGTGTCGGAGGGCCACTCGTTGTCGGCGGCGTTCGGCTCCGGCTGGGGCCAGTCGGCGACCAGCGTGTGCGCCTCGACCAGTTTCAGCGCGCCGGTGTACTGGACGACGTCGATCCGGTCCTGCGGTTCGGGGCGGTCGCCGCGGCGCTTGCGGGTGGGCGACCAGGTGGCGCCCGGGGCCTTGGCCGGGTCGCGGTTCTCCTCGCGGAAGGTGTCGGTCAGCCCGGCGGCCTGGAGCACGGTGGTGACCGGCCAGGCGAGCGCGCCCACGCCCTGGTGGGCGGCGGCGGTGGCGGCCGTCCAGTCCAGGTGGGAGGGCGAGGAGAGGGCACCGGCCAGCACCACCGGGAGTCCTCGGGCGGCGTCCGCGCGCACGGCGGCGGCCAGCGCCTCGGCCTGCTTGAGCCGCAGCGAGGCGTTCTCGGCGGCCAGCACCTGGGCGGCGGTGCCGCCGTCCTGCACGGCGTACGGGCCGTAGCCCGCCTCGTCGAGGTGCGCGGCCCAGAACCGGACGCCGCGGCCGCCGGGCAGCTGGACGGTGGCCGCGACGGCGGGCAACTCGGCGGTGGCCGCGGTCGGTTCGGTGAGCGGGTAGCGGCTGAGGATGCCGACGCTGCCCGGGCTCTGGAGGGCGTACCAGCCGAGGGCGTCGGCCAGGGTCTTCGCCCGCTCGCCGGCCGTCTCCTGGAGGGCGAGCACATCCAGGCCCTGGGCGAGGACGACGCGCAGCTGCTTCTCCAGCGCGTCGGTGTAGCCCTTGCCGGCGTCGTGCAGGTTCCAGCTGGCGGCCTTGAGCCGGGGCGGGGCGGCCTGGTCCACGACGGGGACGAGCACGGTGACGGTGTCGGTGGCGCCGGTGCTGTCCTTGACGCCGACCACGACCAGCTCGGGGTTGCGGACGGCGGCGGGGGCGGTGCCGGTGATCGTGCCGTCGGCGGCGACCGAGGCCCAGGCCGCGCCGCCGAGCTTGCGGTAGGCGGCCGAGCCGGGGGCGTTGCCCGCCGGGCGGGACCAGAGGCCGCCGAGCCGGATCCGCACGGCCGCGCCGGGCGCGACCGGGGTGGCGGTGAAGGAGTCGACGACGGCGTGCGGGCGGACCACCGGGGGCTTGGGGCGGAAGCTGAACGGGGCGGTCCGGGCCAGGATGCCGTAGCCGTCCTTGGCCAGCAGGTAGGCGGTGTACGGGCCGCCGGTCAGCGCGGAGGTGTCGAGCTGGACGTCGCCGGAGGTGCCGGGGGTGTACTTCCAGAGCAGCGAGGAGCCGGTGCCGGGCTGGCGGCTGCCGTCGTAGATGCCGACCCAGTTCTTGGCGTCGGGGGCGTCGGTGGTCCAGTGGAAGGTGAGCCGGTCGCCTTCGGCGGGGCTGCTGGATGAGGTCGGGGTCAGGGCGCTGCCTGCGGCCACGGTTGTCCTGTCCGCCGCCGGCGGGCCCGGTCCGCCGGGGGACGGTGTCGGGGCCGCACGCGGCTGGTCACGGAGGCTGGGAGGGAGGAAGCCCGCAGTTGGCTGTACAACTAGGGGCGGGCTCATTCATCCGAAGGCCAGCGACCGGGGCGTGAACGGCGCGTGACGGGGCATCGGGCGGTTCGGGAACTCCGTGGCGCGACCGGCTCCGGGGATGCGCGGAGGGGCGCGACGGGCGATCCGTCGCGGCCCTCCGGGCGGCCTTGCTGCGTGCCGTGCTGTGTCGTCCTGTGGTGTGGTCGTGCTGCGCGGCCTTGCCGGGGCGGTCAGGCCAGGGCGAGGAAGAGCTTCTCCAGCTCGGCCTCGCTCATCGGCGCGGCATCGTCGTCGGCGGCGGCCATGCACTGGCGCATCCCGCTCGCCACGATCTTGAACCCGGCCCGGTCCAGGGCGCGCGAGACGGCGGCGAGTTGGGTGACCACGTCCTTGCAGTCCCGCCCCGCCTCGATCATCGCGATCACCCCGGCCAACTGGCCCTGGGCCCGGCGCAGTCGGTTCAGGACCGCGCCGACCGCCTCCTCGTCCACCTGCATGTGCGGGCCGCCTTTCGCCTCGACTCTCGATGGACAAGTGTACCCGGCGGGGTATTCATTCCCGGCCGGACGAAGATCGTCGCGAGGCGGGCGACGGCGGCGGGCGGCTGCGGGCGGCTGCGGGCAAGCGTCAGCGCCGAGCCAGGGTCAGCGCCGGGCCAGGCGGCGTTCGCCCGCGGCGCCCGTCGCGTACGGCAGCTCGTAGTACGCGAACACCTCGGGCTCGTCGGTGGCGGGCAGGATGTCGTCGGTGCCGATCGCCGGGGCGTCCTTGACCTTGCTCCGCGGGTACGCCACCCGCAGGTAGGCCGGGCCGACCACCGCCCCCTCCAGCGGGACGAAGGCCAGCCGGCGCTTGGTCATCAT
Organism: Kitasatospora sp. NPDC029367; assembly: GCF_055569135.1. Taxonomy (NCBI): domain Bacteria; kingdom Bacillati; phylum Actinomycetota; class Actinomycetes; order Kitasatosporales; family Streptomycetaceae; genus Kitasatospora; species Kitasatospora sp. NPDC029367. The sequence continues at coordinate 93,550 of NZ_JBVHYH010000016.1, read as the reverse complement.
GCCCATCGTGACGGTGGCGAAGAACGGCTCGTCGGTGGACGTCTCGACGTAGACCGACTCCAGTGTGCCGATCCGCTTCCCGTTCTCGTCGACCACGTCCTGGCCCCGCCACTCGCGGATGTCTGCCATAGCGATTCCCATGGGCCCGGACCTCCCGTGTCACGCGCTGCCACTGCCCTCGGCCCCTGCTTTCGGGCCCCGGAGTTCCCATCCTGCGCCGGGACGGGCGCCGGGGCACCACGAAAGGGACATACGGGGGCGAGCCGGCCAACCGCCACCAGGGCACTGACCTGGGCTTTAGGCTGTCCGCCGACGTTCGGAACAGCCCGCTCGGGGAGCGCCCCGGCCGGGACGGCCAGAGGGGCGGCAGGCATGGGGTACCAGAGCATGTGGGAGTCCGGCGGCCCCCGGATCGCGGCCGACCTGCGGCCCGACACGCCCCACCCGGCCCGGATGTACGACTACTACCTGGGCGGCAAGGACAACTTTCCCGCCGACCGCGCCGCCGCCGAGAAGGCGCTCGCCGCCAACCCGGAGTTCCGTTCCACCGCCCGGGCCAACCGGGGCTTCCTGACCCGGGCGGTGCGCTGCGTCGCCGGGCTGGGCGTCGACCAGTTCCTCGACGTCGGCACCGGCATCCCGACCGCCGGCAACACCCACCAGATCGCCCAGGCCGTGGCCCCGGCCGCCCGGGTCGTCTACGTCGACAACGACCCGATCGTGCTCAGCCACGCCCGCGCCCTGATGGCGGGCGCCGGGCCCGGACGCACCACTGTGCTCCAGGCCGACCTGCGGGAGCCGACCGCGGTGCTGGAGGCCGTCCGGGCCGAGGGGCTGCTGGACTTCTCCCGGCCGGTCGGGCTGGTGCTCGCCGCCGTGCTGCACTTCCTGCGCGACGAGGACGAGCCGTACCGGGCGGTGGCCACGCTGCTCGCCGCCCTGCCGTCCGGCAGTCACCTGGTGCTCTCGCACGGCACGGCCGACTTCATCCCCGCCTCGGTCCGGGACCGGGTCACCGGCGTGTACGACAGGGCCACCGCGCCGCTGGTCGGGCGGAGCCGGGAGCAGGTGCGGGAGTTCTTCGACGGGCTGGAGCTGCTGGAGCCCGGGGTGGTCACCGTCCCGCTCTGGCGGCCGGAGGAGGAGCCGGCCCCGGGCGCGGAGCGGGTGAGCATGTACGGCGCGGTGGCGCGCAAGCCCTGACCCGGCGTCAAGTTCGGGGGGCGTCCCCACGGCGTGGCCGGCGGGGAACGGCCGCTCCGGGTGCGCGCGTCGGCGGGCGCACCCGGAGCGGACGTGCCGTCGAGGATCGTCGAGGGTCAGAGGCCGGTCTGCACCTCGGCGCGGTGCCGGATGTACTCGTCGGGGTGGGAGCGGGCAATGGCGACCGCCGTCTCCACCAGGGCGTGCAGCTCGACCGGGTAGGCGCGCGGCACCAGCGGCAGGCCGGGCAGGATGCAGCGGCGGACGTCCAGGTCCTCGTTGCCGACGAACTCCCGCAGTGCGGCCCGGTTCCAGCTGTCGCGCACGGTGGCGCCCTCGTCGGCGGTCGCGTGCCGGCCGCCGACGACCGTCAGCGCCGTCCAGTACCAGGCCCGGGCGGCGCCCGCCCGCTCCGGGTTGGTGCCGGTCTGCAGGTAGCCGAGCAGGGCCAGCCGGACCCTGCGCTGGCCGAAGGTGATCAGGGCGGGCTCGACGAAGCGGCGGTTGAAGCTCGGGTTGGGGTCGTGGACCGCCGCCTCCAACAGCGGCTCGAAGTACTCCTCGGGCAGCTCGGACCGACCGGCGAGCGCCTTGTGGACCTCCCATCGGGCCGCACCGGCGTAGTCCGCCCCCGTCGCGACCTCGGCCCCGAGCACGCGGAGCAGACGCGCGAGCCGCAGCTCGAACGCCTGCGATCCGCCCTCCGTGCGCTCGGGCAACGGCTGGAGAACCCGCACCTCGCCGGCCGTGTCCTTGGTTTCCACGAACATCCTCCTCATTCTGAGTCATCGGCAGACTACTCGCTGATACACCAGTTCGGAGTCGGTTTTCGGCCAGGGCCGGATCTTGAACAGCTTCCGAGGACGGAGGGTTGACGTCGCGTCAGGACGGGCGGCCGGGCGGGACCAGCCCGGACTGGTAGGCGATCGCCACCAGCTGGGCCCGGTCCCGGGCGTCCAGCTTGGACATCGCCCGGTGCACATGGGTGCGGACGGTGAACGGGCTGACGAACATCCGCTCGGCGATCTCCTCGTTGGTGAGCCCGGTGGCGGCCATCGACATCACCTCGCGCTCACGGGCGGTGAGCACGGCCAGCCGCTCGGCGGGCGCGGCGGCGGTCGGATCGGGCAGGGCGAGGAACTGCTCGATCACGGCGCGGGTCGCGGCGGGCGAGAGCAGGGCGTCGCCGGCCGCGACGGTGCGCACGGCGGCGAGCAGTTCCTTCGGGTCGGCGCCCTTGCCGAGGAAGCCCCCGGCGCCCGCGCGCAGCGCCTGGGCCACGTACTCGTCTATCTCGAAGGTGGTGAGGATGAGCACCCTGGTGCCGGACAGCTCCTCGTCGGCGCAGATCTCGGCGGTGGCGCCGAGGCCGTCGGCGCCGGGCATCCGGATGTCCATCAGCACGAGGTCGGGCTTGGTGGCCCGGGCGAGTTCCACGGCCTCCCGGCCGTCGGCGGCCTCGCCGACCACCTCCATGTCCTCCTCGGCGTCGATCAGCATCCGGAAGGCGCCGCGCAGCAGGGCCTGGTCGTCGGCGAGCAGCACGCGGATGGTCATGCGCGGTCCTTGTCCTTGCGGATGGCGTGATCGTGTCGGTTCGACTCGGCGGGGGCGGCCTGGCCGGGAGGGCCGACGGGGCCGCTGGGGTGGACGGAGTCCGCGGGGCGGACGGAGCCGGTGGGGCGGGCGGACCGGACGGTGCAGTCGCGCCAGAAGGCGTGGGCGGGCCGGTCCCGGGCGTCGGGCCCGGCCGGCCGGCCCGGCGCGGGGGCGTCCGCGGGCCGGGCGGCGCCCCCCGCCAGGGGTGCGACGTCCTCCCGGACGCCGGTGCGCAGCGGGAGTTCGGCGGTGACCAGGAAGCCGCCGTCGGACTTCCGGTCGGCGGTGAGGCGGCCGCCCACGGCGCCGGCCCGTTCGCGCATGCCGATCAGTCCGAAGCCGCTCTGGCCCGGGGCGCTCGGCGGCAGCAGGGCGGTGCGCGGGCGGCCGGGGCTGGTCGGGCGGCCGTTGGCGACGCTGACGGCGACCCGGCTGCCGCTGTAGGAGAGGGTGACCTCGGCGTCGGCGCCGTGGGCGTGCTTGGCGACGTTGGTCAGCGACTCCTGGACGATCCGGAAGGCGGTGAGGTCGACGCCGGGTGACAGCGGCCGGGCCTCCCCCTCGACGGTGAGCCGGACCGGCAGGCCGGCCCGTTCGAAGGTGTTGACCAGTTCGGGCAGCCGGTCCAGGCCGGGGGCGGGTTCGAGCGGTGCCGGTTCCTCGGCGCGGCGCAGCAGACCGACGGTGGCGCGCAGCTCCTGGAGGGCGGAGCCGGTGGCGTCGGTGATGTGGCTGAGCACCTCGCGGGCCTGCACCGGGTGGCTGTCCATGAGGTGGACGGCGATGCCGGCCTGGGCGTTGGCGAGGGCGATGTGGTGGGCGACGACATCGTGGAGGTCGCGGGCGATCCGGATCCGCTCGTCGGCGACCCGGCGGCGGGCCTCCTCCTCGCGGGTGCGCTCGGCGCGTTCGGCGCGTTCCTCGATCGCGGCGAGGTGGGCGCGGCGGTTGCGGATGGAGTCGCCGATGGCGCCGGGCAGCAGGGCCCAGGCGAGGACGCCGAGCCGCTCGCCGAGCGGTCCGCCGGAGCCGAAGACCAGCGTCATCCCGGTGAGCAGGACGGCGGTGGCGATCGAGGCGCGCAGCGCGGTGGCCCGGTCGGTGCGGGTGGCGAGGAAGTAGAGGGCGAGCAGCAGCGGGGTGGCGAGCATCGGGGTGAGCCTGGGGCTGGTCCAGGTCAGCACCATGGTGCAGGCCAGCGTGACGACGGTCACGGCGCGCGGGTAGCGGCGGTGGAAGAACACGGCGACGGCGGCGATCAGGGCGAGCAGGCCGGTGGCCGGGTCGACCGGGGCGAAGCGGCCGCTGGTCTGGTCGACGGTGGCGCCGAGGGCGGTGAAGCCGATCAGGGCCACGCCGCCGGCGACGTCCAGCAACCGGGGGTGGTCGCGGCGCAGGCGCTGCCAGGTGTAGCTCATCGTCCTGTTCTCCGGGTCGGGGTGCCCTGGCGGCACCCTCGCCGGGTTCTGCCAGTCGGTGTCGCGCCGCGCCCCCGGTGGGGTGCGGCGTACCGGGTCGGGGGCTGGCGGGCGGTGGGCTCCCCCCGACAGCAACGGTAACGGGTGGGGCTCGAACCGGTGTCCGAACCGTGTCCGAGCCGGTCGGCGCCGGACCGACCCGACCCGAGGAGTGCTCGGGCCGGGCCGGTACCGAACCTGCCGGGCGATACCGGCACAGCCGGGCGGTGCCGGCGAGGCCGGGCGGTGCCGGCGAGGCCGGACCTAGACGGTGACCGACTCCTTGACCGGCGCCGGTTCGGGGGCGGCGGTGTGCAGCTTGCTGCCCTCGACGTCGACGTCGGGTATCAGGCGGTCGAGCCAGCGAGGCAGCCACCAGGCGCGGCGGCCGAGCAGGGCGAGGACCGCCGGGACGATCGTCATCCGGACCACGAAGGCGTCGAAGGCGACGGCCGCGGCAAGGCCCAGGCCCATCATCTTGATCATCGGCTCGCTCATCCCGATGAAGCCCGCGAAGACGGCGATCATGATGAAGGCGGCCGCGGTGACCACCCGGGCGTTGTGCCGGAAGCCGGTGACGATGGCCTCGCCCGGCTCCTCGCCGTGGACGAAGGCCTCACGGATCCGGGTGACCAGGAACACCTCGTAGTCCATGGCGAGGCCGAAGACCACACCGATCATGAAGATCGGCATCATGCTCATCACCGGACCGGTCTGCTCCACGCCGATCAGGTCGGCCAGCCAGCCCCACTGGAAGACCGCGACGACGGCGCCGAGCGCGGCGGCCACCGAGAGCAGGAAGCCGAGCGCCGCCTTGATCGGGACGAGGATCGAGCGGAAGACCACCAGCAGCAGCAGGACGGCGAGGCCGACGACCACCGCGAGGTAGGGCACCAGGGCGTCGCTGAGCTTCTGCGAGACGTCGATGTTCATCGCCGTCGTACCGCTGACCAGGACGGTCGCCCCGGTGGAGGCCTTGAGCCCGGCCGCCTGGCCGCGGATGGTGTGGACCAGGTCCTTGGTCGCGGCCTCGGCCGGCCCGGTCGCCGGGATGGCGTTGACCAGGGCGGTGTCCCCCGCCTTGTTGAACATCGGCGGCGTCACGGTGACCACTCCTGGCACACCGGAGACGGCCTTGGCGACCGAGTCGGCGGCGGCCTTCGGGTCCGCGGTGCCCTTGACGTCCACCAGGACGGTCAGCGGCCCGTTGAAGCCGGGACCGAAGCCCTCGGACAGCAGGTCGTAGGCGCGTCGCTGGGTGGTGGAGGTGGGCTTGGCCTCGTCCCCGGGCAGGCCGAGGCGCAGGTCGAGCGCGGGCGCGGCGAGCACGCCGAGGCCGACCACGCCGAGCAGCAGCACCCCGAGCGGGCGGCGCACGATGAACCGGGCCCAGCGGGCGCCGCCGTTCTCCTTGGCGCCGACCGGCCGCGCCGCGCCGTCGCCGCCGCCCTGGGCCTTGCGGACCTTGCGGGGCAGGGCCCGGCGGCCGATGAAGCCGAGCAGCGCGGGCACCAGGGTGAGCGCGACCAGCACGGCGATGACGACCGTGCCGGCGGCGGCCATGCCCATCTTGGCGAGGATCGGGATGCCCACCACGGAGAGCCCGGCGAGGGCGATCACCACGGTCAGGCCGGCGAAGACCACCGCGGAGCCGGCCGTGCCGATGGCCCGGCCGGCCGCCTCCTGCGGGGTGCGGCCCTCGGCGAGCTCGGCCCGGTAGCGGGAGACGATGAACAGGGCGTAGTCGATGCCGACCGCGAGGCCGAGCATCATGGCGAGCGTGCCGGTGGTCGAGGAGAGGCCGAGCGCACTGCCGAACGCGGTGATCAGCGACATGCCGAGGCCGACGCCGATCACGGCGGTGAGCAGCGGAAGGCCGGCGGCGACCAGCGAGCCGAAGGTGATCACCAGGACGACGGCGGACAGCGCCATGCCGATCGCCTCGCTGCTGCCGCCCGCGTCGGGCTTGGCCATCAGCGCGTTGCCGCCGATCTCGACCTTGAGCCCGGCGTCCCGGCCGTGCTGGGCGGCCTGCTGGAGGGCGTCGGTGGCGCCCTTGGACACCTCGCCCGCCTTGGCGGAGTAGTTGACCGTCGCGTAGGCCGTCGAGCCGTCCTTGGAGACCGCGCCCGGCATCTTGAACGGGTCCACCGCGGCCGTGACCTGCTCGCCGTGGGCGAGCTCGGCGACCGTCTTCTCGACGGCCTGCTGGTTCGGCCCGGCGGTGATCTTCTGCCCGGAGGGCGCGACGAACACCAGGCGGGCCGAGGCGCCGTCGGCGTGGCCGCCGGGGAAGCGCTCGTTCATCAGGTCGAAGGCCTTCTGCGCCTCCGTGCCGGGCATCGAGAATCCGTCGTCGGGTGCGGCGGGCGCCTTGGCCGCCAGGACTCCGGCGAGCGCCAGCACGGCGACCCAGAGCAGGGTCACCAGCCGGCGCCGGACGAAGGCCCATCGGCCAAGGCGGTACAGGAACGTTGCCACGGGAGAACGGGCTCCTTCGGATTCGGAAGCAGGTGCGCGGACGGGGACGGGTGCGGGAGCGGGCGCCCGGAGGCGGTCCGCTCGCAGCATGACCAATCCTTGATCGCCGGCCCCTGCTCCGTCGTCGTCCCTGCGCAGGCCGTTTGCGTACTGCGGACGCAGTACAGCCCTCCCCCGTACGGAGGAGCGCACGCCCTCCACCGGGAGCAGCCGGGAGCACCCCGTTGGCCTGCGGCGGGAGCAGCCCCGGGTCACCCGGCCGGCCGGTGACGACGGGCCGCGGCCGCCCCGGCCCAGTAGCGTGATGGGCCACTGGCCCGACCGTTTTTGCCCCGGTCCGGGCTGACCCGTCCCGATCGGTGCTGATCCCAGCCCGCCGCCGGAGGTGCCCCATGGGCGTGCCCGCCGCCCGCATCGTGTTCGACGAGAACGACCGCGCGGCCGTCGCCGACGCCGTGACCGAGATGCTCACCACCGGTGCCCTCACCCTCGGCCCGTGGACCGAGCGGTTCGAGCAGGCCTTCGCCGCCGAGCACGGCGCCTCGCACGCCGTCGCGGTGAGCAGCGGCACGGCGGCCCTGGAGATCGTCCTGCGCGGCGTCGACGTGCGCGGCCGCGACGTGGTCGTCCCCGCCGTCACCTTCTACGCCACGGCCGGCGCCGTGGTGCACGCGGGCGGCCGCCCGGTGTTCGCGGACGTCGACCCGGCCACCCTGGCGCTCTCCCCCGAGACCCTGGCCGCCGCCCTCACCCCGGATACCGCGGCCGTCGTACTCGTCCACATCGGCGGGCTCGTCACCCCGCACGTGGACGCCCTGCGCGAGCTCTGCGACCGACGCGGCATCCCGCTGATCGAGGACGCCGCGCACGCCCACGGCAGCAGCCTGGGCGGCCGCGCCGCCGGGACCTTCGGCTTGGCCGGGGCCTTCTCCTTCTACCCGACCAAGGTCACCACCAGCGGCGAGGGCGGCATGATCCTCACCGAGTCCGCCGAGCTGCGCGACGAGGCCCGGATCTACCGCGACCAGGGCAAGGGCTCCTTCGGCACCAACCACCACGTCCGGCTCGGGTACTCCTGGCGGATGAGCGAACTGCACGCGGCCGTCGGCGCGGTGCACCTGCGCCGGCTCAAGGAGTTCATCGAGACCCGCCGGGCCGTCGCCCGCCGCTACGACGCGGCGCTGGCCGGCGTCGACGGGCTGCGACCGGTGCTCGAACCGCCCGGCAGCCGCGGCAACTACTACAAGTACGTGGCGCTGCTGGCGCCCGGCGTCGACCGCGCCGCGTTCAAGCGGGCGGTCGCCGAGGAGTACGGGGTGCGGATGTCCGGTGAGGTCTACGACCTGCCGCTGCACCTCCAGCCGGTCCTCGCCCCCTACCGGGGCGGTCCGCTGCCGGTGGCCGAGGACGTCTGCGCGCGGCAGGTCTGCCTGCCGGTGCACTCCGACATGACCGAGGACGAGACGGAGCTGGTCATCGAGGCCGTCTCCACCGTGCACCGGCGGATGGCCGGCTAGTCGGCCGGCCGAGCAGCCGGACCGAAAGGAGCAAGACCGTGCGGATAGCCGTCACCGGAGGCTGCGGGTTCATCGGCTCACACGTCGTGGACCACCTGATCGCGGCCGGCCACGAGGTCCTCGCCGTGGACACCACCGACAAGTACCTCAACCCCGACGCCGAACACGCCCGCCTCGACGTCCTCGACCTGCCCGCGCTGACCTCAGCGCTGGCCGGCAGCGAGGTCGTCTACCACCTGGCCGCGATGGCCGACGTCGAGCAGGTGTCCGCCGACCCCGTCCGGGCGGTGCGGACCAACATCGACGGCACCGAGGCCGTCCTGGAGGCCGCCCGGCGCAGCGGACTGAGCCGCACCGTCCTGGCGAGCACCGTCTGGGTCTACGGAGCCGCCCTCACCGACGATCAACTCGACGGCGGGGAACAGGAGTTGGACGAGCACGTGCCGATCGAGCTGGAACACAGCGGGCACCTGTACGTGGCCACCAAGCTCGCCGCCGAGATGCTGGTGCACAGCTACCGCGAGCTCTACGGGCAGCACTTCACCATCCTGCGCTACGGCATCCCGTACGGTCCGCGGATGCGCGACGAACTGGTCGTCGCCCGGTTCGTCCAGGCCGCGCTGGAGGGGCGGCCGATCACCATCGCCGGGGACGGCCGGCAGAGCCGCAACTTCGTCTACGTCGAGGACCTCGCCGACGCCCACGTCCGCGCCCTCTCCCCCGCCGCCGAGGACCAGACCTTCGCGTTGGAGGGCTCCACTGCCGTCTCGGTGCGCGACATCGCCGACACCGTCGACCGGCTGCTCGGGCCGGTCACCATCGAGCACATCGACGGGCGCAAGGCCGACTACACCGGGCGGCGGATCTCCTCCGCCCAGGCCAAACGGCTGCTCGGCTGGTCGCCGAGGACCAACTTCGCCGACGGCGTGCACCGCTACGCCGACTGGTACCGGGCCGGCACCACCGCACCCGCCGCCGGCTGACCGGGACCGCCCGATGCCGCACGCCCTGCTGGTCTCCGGCTCGCTCGGCCAGGGCCACGACGTGATGGCCCAGGCCTGCGCCGACACCCTGCGGGAGCGCGGCTGGAGCACCAGCACCGTGGACGCGATGGCGCTGCTCGGGCAGCGGTCGGGCGCCGCCGGGGAAGCCGTCTTCCGGCGGCTGCTCGAACTGCCCGGGGTCTACGACGCGTTCCACTTCTCGGCGCTGCGCCCGGGCGCCCGGCTCGCCCTGCTGGCCGACGCGGCCGCGCGCAGCCGGCTCGTCCCGGCGCTCGGTGCGCTCGTCGAGGCCCAGCGGCCGCAGCTGGTGGTCTCGGTGTTCGCCACCGCCACCTCGGCGGTCAACCGGCTGCCGGGGCGGGGGTTCCGGCACTTCGTGTTCTGCACCGACGTCACCCCGCACCGGCTCTGGGTGCAGGACGGCACCGACCTGTTCCTGGTCACCTCCGAGGTCGCCGCCTGCGCCGTGCGCCGCTACCGGCCCGACGCCGAGGTCGCCGTGCTGCCCGCGCCGCTGCGGCAGCCGTTCTACCGGCCGCCCGACCGGGCCGAGGCCCGGGCCGACCTCGGCGTGCCGGCGGACGCCGGGTGCGTGCTGCTGATGTCCGGCTCCTGGGGGCTCGGGCCGATCGCCCGCACCGCCGCCGAACTGGCCGCCGCCGGACCGCACGTGCTCGCCGTGGCCGGGCGCAACCAGGAGCTCGAACTGCGGCTGCGGGCGGCCGCCCGCCGGGAGCCACGGCTGCACGCCTTCGGCTACACCGACCGGATCCCGGCCCTGATGGCCGCCGCCGACCTGGTCGTCACCAGCTCCGGCGACACCTGCAGCGAGGCCCGGGCCCTCGGACGCCGGCTGCTGCTGCTCGACGTCGTCCAGGGCCACGGGCGGGACAACCTCCAGCACGAACTGGAGCTCGGCCATGCCGACGTGGCCACCGCGCGCCCGGCCGAGGTGGTCCGCAACGCGCTGGCCGCGCTGGGCCGGCCGGAGCCCGACCCCTCGCCCGGCGCCACCCCGGACGCCTGGCGCAAGGGCTTCGGGGCGGCCCTGGAACGGGTGGGGCTGGAGTGAGCCGCCCTCAACCGCCGTGGGTCTCGGGGTTCACCGTGCGGAAGAAGGCCCGGCTGTGCTCCCGGTCGAAGGAGAACGCGCCCGTGTACCGGCCGTGGGTGACCGAGCGGTCGTAGTCCTCGCTGTTCGGCGCCGCCCCGCCCGGCCCTCCGGGCGAAGGACGGGAGTCTGAGACGGGCCTTAGCTCGGGAAATAGGTCGGGCCCTGGGTGTCCTGGGCGGCGGTGACGGCGAGGTAGCTCGGGCTGGTGCCGAGGACCCCGCTCGGGGCGGTGGCGGTGGCGGTGTCGTAGCGGTCCGGACCGGCCTGGGCCCGGGCGGTGTCGTCCGGCGCGGCGGCTCCGGTCAGGGCCGCCGTGACGATGCCGGCTGCCGCGATCGCGTGGGCCAGTCCGCCTGTCCAGTCGGGCATGGGTGCCTCCCCCGTCGTCGGCGCGCCCGCCCCCGTGGTGGACGCGTCCCGCCGATCGTCCCAACTACCGTGCGCCGTGGGCAAGGGGTGGGACGGCGTGGTCCCGCAGCGGGCCGAGGGTGAGGGCGCGGGCGCGGCAGTGGGCGGCGATCAGCGGGAGGGCGGCCAGGGTGGCGCGCCAGGAGTCCGGGGCGGAGGTGCAGTCGGAGTCGTGCAGCAGCAGGGTGGCGCCGGCGGTGAGGCCGGGGCGGGCGGTGGCGTAGACGGACTCGCCGGTGGCCTCGGCCGTCCAGTCCCGGCCCCAGGCCGTCCACAGCACGGTGCGCAGGCCCAGCCGGCGGGCGGCCAGCGCCGGACCGGCCGTCAGCACGCCGTACGGCGGGCGGTACCAGGCCGGGCGGGCGCCGCACAGGTGCGTCACCGCCTCGGCGGCGCGGCGCAGTTCGCGCAGGTCGCGGGCCGGGGCCGGGTACCACTGCTGCCGGTGGTGCCAGCCGTGCACGGCCACCTCGTGGCCGCGCAGCACCAGTTCGCGGCCGAGGTCCGGGGCCCGTTCCAGCATCCCGCCGAGCAGGAAGAAGGTGGCGCGGACGCCGAGTTCGTCGAGGGCGTCCAGGACGTACGGGGTGCTGCGCGGGTCGGGGCCGTCGTCGAAGGTGAGGGCGAGGTGGCCGGGGGCGGTGCCGTACCCGGCGGTGCGGCGGGCCAGGGTGCGGCGCAGCGGCGGGAGGCGGACCGCGGCCGGGGCGAGGTGCAGGAACTCCAGGCCGGCCGCGAGCGCGAGGGCCGTGCCCGCCCGGGAGGCCCGGGAGGCCCGGGGGCTCACCCGAAGCGGGCGGCCATCCGGCGGAACACGCCGGGCGCGACCCCGTGGATCCGGGCCGGGAAGCCGAGCCAGTGCGGGACGTAGAGGCGGTCCCGCTCGGTGGTGATGGTCGCGACCACGGTGTCCGCGACCCGCTCCGCCGAGACCGGGCGCGGGCGTTCGCGCTGGTACGGGGTGCCGCGGCGGTCGAAGAACGGGGTGTCCACCGCGCCGGGCAGGACGAGGCGGACGCCGACCCCGGTGCCGCGCAGCTCGTACCAGAGGCTCTCGGCGAACATCGCCAGCCCGCCCTTGGTGGCCGAGTAACCGGACTCGTCGCGCACGCCGACCTGGCCCGCCATCGAGCCGAGCAGCACGATCCGGCCGTGCCGGCGCTCCAGCATCCCGGGCAGCAGCAGCCGGATCAGGCGCAGCGGGGCGGCCAGGTTGACCTCGATCATCCGGTCGAGGGTGTCGGACGGGGTGTCGGCGAACGGGCCGCGCCAGCCGAGGCCGGCGCTGGCGACCAGGACGTCGACCCGCCCGGTGGCGGCGAGTGCGGCCTCGGCGAGGCGGGCGGCGCCGTCCGGCTTGCTCAGGTCCTCGGGGAGGGCGATGCCGCCGGTGCGCTCGGCGAGGGCGTCGAGGCGGGTGCGGTCGGTGCCGGAGAGCAGGGTGCGCCAGCCGGCGTCGGCCAGTCGGGTGGCGGTGGCCAGGCCGATGCCGGAGGACGCGCCGGTGATCAGGGCGACTGGGCGGTCGGTCTGCTCCGAGCGCCGGGGCCGGGCCTGGGCGTCCTCCGACGTCACGGCTTCCTCCGTCATCGCGCACCTGCCGGGTCCGTGGGCGTTCTGCCGTCCTTTTTGTCCGGCAAGTCACCTTCGCACGGCGGAGTCGTCCGGGCTACCGGGGCGAACCGCGGGCTGGGCCTCGGCGTCCGGGTGCGGGGCCGACAGTTCGGCCGCACCGCCCTCCAGTTCGCCGAAGCGGGACAGCAGGAACGTGCCGCCCACCGCGACCGCGAAGCCCGTCAGCGCGCACCAGGCGAACCCGGGGCGCGCGGAGTCCCCCAGCGACACCACCCCGACCAGGGCCGGGCCGAAGGTCTCGGCCACCGTCCCGGCCGCCGTCGCCGCCGTCACCGTGCCGCGCTGCAGCGCCAGCGCGTACGCCAGGTAGCCGCCCAGCCCGCCGACCGCCAGGGCGTACGCGGCCGGATCGGTGAGCACGGCGGTCAGCGTGGAGGCGTCCAGGACCCGCACCGCCAGGCTGGTGATCCCGAAGCCGACGCCCGCCAGCAGGCCGAGGCCGGCCGCGGCCGCGGTGCCCTTCCGGCGGACCAGGACCAGGGTGGCGAGCAGCATCACGGCGGTGGTCGCCAGCAGCGCCCAGTGGAAGGCCGCCGGGGCGTACTCCCGGCCCTCCTTGCCGGAACCCAGCGCCAGCAGGCTGAGGCCCACCACCACGGCGGCGATGCCCGCCGCGTCGCTGCGGCGCAGCCGCGCGCCCAGCAGCCAGACGGCGGCCAGGGCGGTGACGGCGAGGCTCGCGTTGGTGACGGCCTGCACCAGGAACAGCGGGAGGCTGCGCAGGGCGACGATGCTCAGCACGAAGCCGAGGATGTCCAGGAGCGTCCCGAGGATGAACTGCCAGGACCGCAGCAGCGCGGCCAGCAGCCCCGCCCGCACCCGGTCCGCGCGCGGGGCCGACCGCGCCCCGCGCGCCTGGAACACCGCCCCGAAGCCGAAGCAGACCGTGGCGACCAGCGCGGTGGTGAGTCCCAGCAGCATGCGTCTCCCTCGCGGGGCGGCAGCGGTTCACCACTCAGTCTGGGCCCGGCGCGGCGAGGGTGCACGGGTGGGCGGCCGGGGCCGTCGGAGCGGGGCCTGCTCGCCCGCTCCGACGGCCGGCGTGCCGATCAGTACCAGTCCGAGTACCCCCAGTTGTTGTTGTACTGGAAGTAGGCCCGGGACTGGATGTCCTTGTCGTCGACCATCCGGGTGTAGATCGTGCCGTTGCCGTTGTACACGGCGGAATACGAAGCACCCTGGTTGTTCTCGACCCGGATCGTGATCTGGATGCCGCCGTAGTCGCCGCCGGTCGCGCGCGCCCATGCGGCACGGCAGGTCGGGCTGTAGCGCAGCTCCGCATCGCCGTCGGGGGCCGTGTAGCGGACGGTCCGCGCATCGTTCTGGCAGATGGTGGTGGCCGGGTCGAGGCCGGTGCAGCTGCTGGCATAGCAGGAGGTGGCGGCCGAGGCCGTGCCGGTGGCGACCAGGGTGCCGGACGCGGCCAGCGCCAGGGTGGCGGCGGCGGACGCGAGCGTACGCAGGGAAGGCTTCAAGGGGTCCCCCCGAGTGGGTGAAGGGTGCGGCGGTACGCCCCGGTGGCGTCGCCCGGTCACACCCTGGCACCGCGAGGGGGCGTCCCCGTCGTCCCGGGCCGTCCCCGGGTCATCCCCGGCCATCCCGGGACGGCGACGGGATCGGGCCGCCGCCCGTGGACGGCCCCGCGGGGCCCGCCCGGGTGCGTCGCGATCAGGGCCGCAGGGCCACGCCCGCGTAGGCGGAGGCGTCGGAGGCCGAGACGGCCGGTTCGTCAGACACCGGCCGCCAGTGCGGGGTGGGGACGACACCGGGTTCGAGGAGCGTCCAGCCGTCGAAGAAGCGGACGAACTCCGCGCGGGTGCGGGCCTGGGCGGCGGTGCCGGCGGCCTGGTAGATGCCGGTGATCCGGCGGATCTCCTCGGGGGCGAAGTCGGGCGTGACGTGGGTCATCACCAGGGCGCTGCCGGGGGCGAGCACGGACTTGAGGCGCTCGACCAGCTCATGGGCGCCGCGGGCGTCGGGGACGAAGTGGAGCAGGGCGTTGAGGGAGAGCGCGACCGGGCGGGCGAGGTCGATGGTCTCGCGCAGGCCGGGTGCGGCGAGCAGGCCGTCCGGGTCGGTGACGTCGGCCTCGACGTAGGCGGTCCGGCCCTCGGGGGTGCCGGTGAGCAGGGCCTGGGCGTGGGTGAGGACGATGGGGTCGTTGTCGGCGTAGACGATCCGGGCCGTGGGCCGCACGCTCTGGGCGATCTCGTGGAGGTTGGGCGAGGTGGGGATGCCGGTGCCGATGTCGAGGAACTGGTCGATGCCCGCCCGGGCGAGGGCGCGGGTGGAGCGGTGCATGAAGGAGCGGTTGGCGCGGGCGGTCTCGCGCAGCCAGGGGGCGATGGCGAGGGCGTGCCCGGCGGCCTCGCGGTCGGCGGCGAAGTTGGTGAAGCCGCCCAGGTAGTAGTCGTACATCCGGGCCGAGTGCGGCACGTTCAACCGCAGGTCGACCCCGTCGTAGAGGCTCATGGCCCCTCCCCTCGGCTCCGTGGACACCGTCCGATTGCTGCCCACCGCTTCCGGGGGGCAATCGTCCTCCTACCAGCCCGTTTTCGCAGGGAATCTGTTGGGCTGATCAGATGGGATGACAATCTGTATTCGCTGTGCGGCCTGGAGTGACGGGCCTGATGGAATGAGGATGGGCGCGGACAGCCCGACCCTCGGGTGGCCCGGTGCGCAGCCGACGGCCACGGAAAGCAGGCTCGATGACGATCGACAGGGGTGCCCCCGCGCGCGGGTACCGGGGAGGGGCGACGGTGGAGCACGCCGGTGCCGCAGGGGCGGAGCGGATGGCGGCCGTGGACCCGGGCCTGCGGCTGGACCTCACCTACGGCGCCTTCTGCGAGACCCACGAACCCGCCTGGCACGCCCTCGCGTTGACCCGGATAGGCAGCCAGGCCGACGCCGCACTGGTGGTCGAGGCGGTCAAGGCCGACCTGGCCCGCTGCTGGCCCCAGGTGCTGCGGTTCGAGGAACCGGCCGCGTACGCCTGGCGGTTGGCGAACCGGCACGTCGGGGACTGGGTGTCGGCCGAGGAACCGGTCGAGGTGGAGGCGGTCACCTTCGCGGCGGTGATCGGGGCGTTCAAGCAGGTCGCCGACGGACTGCTGCACAGCGAGGCGGACGAGGTCCGGCTGTACGCGGCGATCCTCGAACTGCCGGACCGGCAGCGGGACGTGGTGATCCTGCGCTACCTGCTCGGCCTGCACACCAAGGTGATCGCCGCGTACCTGGGACGGCCGGTGGCCACGGTGCACTCCAACCTCCGGCACGCCCGGGAGCGGTTGGCGCGTCGGCTCGGGGTGGGTGAACTGCCGGACCGTGGCGGTGAAGTATGACCGGTAACGGGGCGGAGCGGCCCTTCGATGGGGAGCGTGTGGCGGGCGGGGGGCGGGCGGTGTTCCAGGTACCCCGGTCCGAACGCGCCCACGCCGAGCGGATCGCGGCCCTGCGGCAGGCCCGGCTCACCGCCGCCCCGGCCCACCTGCCCACCGAGCACGAGCAGGCCGCCTTCGAGCTCGGCCTGGTGGTCGCCCTGGTGCTGGGCGCGCCGTGCGCCTCCCGCGGACTGGACCTGCTGGTCAACGCCCGCCGGATCCAGCCCGAGGGGGCCGAGGTGTTCGGCGCCCTGCTGTACGCGACCGGCAAGGAGGAGGGCGCCGAGTTCTGGTGGCGCTTCGCGGCCGGCTCGGGCAGCGGGACGGCCGCGTACTGCCTCCACCTGCACCACTTGAAGCTCGGCGAGACCGATGACGCCGACTACTGGCGGGCCTGGTCCGAGCAGCTGTCGACGGCCGAACGCCCGCCCGGGCCGCGGCCGTTGCTGATGAGCCGACCACTGCTGCCGGAGGACGTCCGGCGGGACATCCTCGCCCGGGTGCACCGGGGCCTGGCCCCGCAACTGCCGCCCGCGCTGGTCGCGGTGATCGACCGGCTGCCGTTGCAGGACGGGGACGAGGAGGAGGTGCCGAACCCGTGGGGACTCACCTCCGGAGCGACCTCGGCGTGCTCCTGGGACCTCTCCTGGGTGTTCGGCGAGGAGGAACCGGAGGACCGGCGGGACCCGTTGGGGTGACGACCCCCGCCGGCCCCGCCGTCCCCACGTTCAGGTGAGTGCCGCGAACCGGGCGACGACCTCCGGGTCACGGCCGCTGCCGGCGGCGAGCCGCTCGCCGTCCGGGCCGAGGTGGCGGATCCGGTACTGCTGCGGCGCCATCGCGGTGTCCCGGCCGGGGAGCGCGGCGACCACCGCTCGGTGCACGTCGGAGGGTGTCAGGTGGGGGTCGGCGGTGGCCAGGTCGACGGTCAACCTGCCGTCCTCGACGGTGACTCGGCAGTCGGGGCGGGAGTCCGGGCCGAGCGCGGGGCCGTCGCCGAGTGCGGGGCCGTCGCCGAGTGCGGGGCCGTCGCCGGGTCCGGTGTCCAGGCCGGTGTCCTGGGCGGTGTCGAGTGCGGCACCGACCAGGCTGCGGACGGCCGCCAGGTCGATTCGGGCCCCGTCGACGAGCTGCCAGTCGCCGCCGCTCGCGTCGCCGCCGGCAGCCGGCGGCCCGGGGGCCGCGTGCAGGTCGGGGGTCCCGTGCAGGTCGGCGAGCGGGACGGGACCCTCAGCGGCCTTCGCGAGCAGGGCGAGCAGGGCCCGGGCGAAGCGCTCGGTCTCCTCGGGGTCGAGCACCTGGGGGCAGGAGATCAGGGCGAAGTCGAGGCTGCCGCTGATCCGCAGGATGGTGAACATCAGCCGGACCGGCAGCGGCGGGGCCGGCAGCGGGGTGAGTTCGGGGTCGGCGGTGGCCACCGGCTGGGCGTCGGCGACGGCGGCCGGAATGGTGAGGCTCAGGTCGTTGACGACCACCTGGCGGGCGAACCGGGAGCCGCGCACGTGCGCGGCGTCCTCCACCAGTTGCCAGACCTGCTCGGCGTCCAGCACGCTGTGCCAATAGGCGGCCAGCGAGGCGGACTTGGTGCGCCCGATCAGCTGGTCGAGGTCGGCGGTGCCGGTGTCGAGCAGGATCAGGGCGTCCTGGGCGAGGGTGCCGACGTGGTCCAGCAGGGCGGCGCGCTGGCGGTTGGCGGAGAGCGCCGAGAGGGCCAGCTCCGCGCGCCCGGCCCGGTGGGCGACCAGGGCGGAGAAGGCGGCGAGCAGGACGACGGAGGGGCTCGCGCCGGTGCGGCGGCAGACCGCGGCGAGGTCGGCGGCCGCGCTGCGGGAGCGCACCATCAGGGCGGCGGGGCCGCTCGGCGGGCCGGTGATCCGGGAATCCGCGAACACCACCTGCGGGCCGCTGCCCAGCACCCTGGCCCAGTGCCGCAGCGCCCCGGCCGCCCGGCGGCGGCCCTGCGGGCTCTGCTCGGCGGCGGCGATCTGGATCGGCGTCGGGGCGGTGACGGGCGGGAGTTCCTTCCCGGCCGCGAGGGCGTACCAGTCCTGGATCAGCAGCGCGGTGGCGGCACCGTCGGCACCGGCGTGGCAGACCACGGCGATCAGCCTCAGCAGCCGCTGCCCGTCGGCGAGCAGGGTGAAGCGGATCCTCGGCACGATGTCCAGAGGGACCGGCACCGCGACGTCGGCCTGCCCCAACTCGGCCGCCAGTGCATCGAGTTCATGGTCCGACAGACCGCCCGCCTCGATCGCGGTGACGGCGAACCGGCCGTCCCGGTGCACCACCTGGCTCACCGGGAAGGCGTCCGGGCCTGGGCCGGGCGGGAAGGAGGTGCGCAGCGACTCGTGCCGCTCGACCAGCAGCCGCAGCGCGTCCAGACCGGCGGCGAGCGAGGCGCCGGGCGGCACGGGCCAGACCGACTCCTTGTTGATCGCCTCGGGGGCCTCGCGCCGGATGCACCGGATCATGTTGTCCTGACCCCGGGTGAGCGGCCCCGAGCCGCCGCTCGTCGCGGCGAAGCGGACGGTGATCCGCCGGCCCGCCCGGGTCGGGTCGTGCGGTGCCGCGCCGTGCGGTTCGGCTCCGCGCGGTTCGGTTCCGTGCGGTTCGGCAGCTCGCGGTGCAGCGTTGTGCGCAGTCACGTCGTACGTGCCCTTCGGCTCGCCGGGAAGGTCTCAGCGGGGAGTACGGGCGGACGCTACCAGCGGCCGCCGGTGATCGTCCAGGCGAGCGGACGGTCAATCAACTCGTGGACCAGGCAAGGGAGTTGATCTGATCAGGACAGTCTCCGAGCAGAGCGACGGCAGCCCGGTACGGCTCCGGGACGGGCACGTCGCACAGCCCCACCGGACCGGCTCCGAGCGGCCCCGGATCGGCCACCGACAGCGGGGAGGGGCCCGCCACGGACACCCCGAGCGCCTGGACCAGCCGCCCGCCATACGCCTTCACGCAGGCCTCCCGGCGACACCAGAGCACGGTGAACCGGGCCGCCCGCTCGGCGGGTTCGGCCGCCTCCGCGACGAAGCGCGCCTCCTCGAAGGGGAACCAGCGCGCCGCCATCCGCTCGGCGAGCCGGGCCTCACACAGCGGCTCCACGTCGACGCCGACCGCCCGGTCCTCGGCCAGGGCCAGCACCGCCAGCCCCTCCGCGGCCGACCAGTTCACCCGCAACCCGCCCGCTCCCACCGGCTCCGGCTTGCCGTACCGGCCCCGCCGCCAGACCACCTCGACCGGGCGGATGCCGAGCCGCGCGGCGACCAGCTCCCGGACGGCGCCGCGCACCACGGTGAACCGGTTCCGCCGCACGGCGTCCGCCCGCTCCGCGCGGGACCGCTCCTCCGCGTCCAGCGTGCGCCACAGCCGGGCGACCACCTCGGGCGGCTGATCGGCGTCGATCAGCCGCAGTTCGAGGCCGGTCACGGCTGGACCACGGTGCTCAGCACCCCGAGCCTGCGGTCCAACCCGGCGACCAGCAGCGGCCGCCGCTGCGCCCGCCACTCGGGCAGCCGCTCGGCGAGCTCCGCCCACGGGCCAGTGAATGGCTGCGCGGCTGGTCCGTCGTCGCCGCCGGTCGCGTCCAGCACCGCCGCCCCTGGGCCCAGCTCCGCCGTCCGCGCCCGGACGACGGACTCAGCCCGGACGACGGACTCCGGCCGGACGGCGGACTCCGGCCGGACGGCGGGATGGCGTTGCTGCTGCACGGCCAGCCCGGCGCCCGGCTCCTCCTCGCAGACCAGCACCACCGCGGCGTGCCGCCGGGGCAGCGCCACCGGCTCGGCCGGCTCGTAGTGCAGCGCGGTCTGTTCGGCGAGCACCACCACCGCGCGGCGGCAGGCTCCGGTGCGGTGGTACTCGGCGGCCAGCCGCAGTGCGGTGAAGGCCGCGGCGCTGCCCTGGTCGCAGACCGCGAAGGCCAGCGGCCCGCCGGGGACGGACCGGCTGAGCGCGAGCGAGGAGGGTGCACCGGGGCGCACGTCCGGGGTGTCGAAGGCGAGGATCAGCAGGTCCACCGGCTCGTCCTCGCCCACCGCCTCGCGCAGCAGGTCGGCGGCCAGTTCCTCGTAGGAGTGACCGACGCCCTCACGCAGCAGGTCCTCGCGCAACGGCAGGCCGTACGGGCGGACCAGGTCGGAGACGAAGACCCGCAGGTCGGGGTCGAGCGAGGCCTCCGAGCGGCCGTCGGAGCACCGGGCGAGGGCCCGGGTGATCCGCAGTCCGGCCGCGGTCGGAGTACTGGCCGGGGAACCGGGGGGACCGGCGGGCACCCGGTCAGTCCTCGGCGATGAGGTGCCCGGCGACGTAGTCGGCCAGTCTGGTGACCGACCGCAGGTCGTCCTCGGTGATCTGCTCCACGTCCACCTGGATGTCGAGCGACTCCTCCAGCTCCAGGATGAGCTCGATGGTGCCGGCCGAGGTGAGGCCGAGGTCGTCGAACAGGCAGGCGTCCGCGGGGATCTCGGGCAGTTCGCGCTTGAGGACGCGTGGCAGTAGTTCGCCGATGCCGTGCAGGATGCGCTCGCGCAGCTCGGGGTCAGTGGTCTGGACCAGTGGTTCTGACATGGGTGTCCCGTCCCGTCGTGCGTGGGAAGTGTGCTCTGGTTTGACAACGTGGGAAACGCGCCCGGTGGTTCGGGCGGCGGACTGACGGAGCGTCAGTACTGCATCACCATCGCGGAGAAGGTGGCCCCGATGCCGGCGGCGGCGATCAGGTAGTGGTCGCCGCGGCGGATCAGCCCCCGCGTGGTGGCGGTGTGAAGATTGATGAGGCTGTCCGCAGCGAAACTGTGCCCGACCGACAGCACGTTGTCCAGCACCACCCGGTCGAGCGGATAGCCGATCCGGCGCGCGATCATCCGCCACGACGCCTGGTTGACGTTGTGCGGAAGCACCGCGGCCAGCTCGGAGAGGTCCAGACCGGCCTGCTGGAGGGCGGCCTCGATCGCCTCCACCATGACGTTCGGGTACTCCCGCTGGTAGCGCGCGAGCAGCTCCGCGTCCTCGGCCAGCCGGCCGTCGAACTCCGGGCGCTGGCGCACCGCGAAGGAGCGCACCCGGTGCTGCGGCCCGTCCGCGCTGACCAGGCAGGCGGCCGCGCCCTCGGCGAAGATGCCGGTCTCCGGCACCACCTGGGCGTCCCTGGTGAAGGTCTTCTCCCCCGCCAGCACCAGGGCGAGGGCCTGCGGGTCGGGATCGCCGGCCAGCAGCCGCCCCGCCAGGTCGATGGCCAACAGGCCCACCGCACAGGCGTGGTGGGTCACGGTGAAGGCGCTCGCGTGCGCCAGCCCACGGCCGGCGAGCACCTCGTGCAGGGGGTTGAGCGGGTAGGGCACGGCCACCGGCATGCTGCGGGCGTGGATCACGAAGCGGACGTGCCGCTCGCGTCCGCGCAGCTCCGGCAGGGCGTCGAGGGTTGCGTCGAGCAGGTCGGGCAGCGTCCCGCCCGGATCCAGTCGCAGCTGGTCCAGGCCGTGGAAGCGGCGGAAGAGACGGAGTTGACGTGGGGTCAGGCCGATGCGCTCGCCCACCGCCTCGATGGGCACGGCGTGTGGGGGGAGGTGAACGGCCACTGCCTCCAGTGCGGTCACCCGGGCTAGTATTCCGACGCCCGCCTGGTCGCACAAGTGATCTCGGGCCCTTCTCCTGCGCGCCCGCCCCCTCGGGCTCTCTCGGAACCGCCCTCCCCCGGCCGCCGGCACCGCCCGCCGGGCCGCACCACCGGGGACCGCCGCGCAACCCCACTCCGCCCCACTCCGCACCGTCGACCGGACGGGAGAACCTCCCATGTCAGACCGTGAACCAGTCCTCCCCGCCCAGCCGTTGAACCGGGTGTTGGCCGCCCTGCTGGCCGAGGTGGCCGGCGCGCCGCCCGCCTGGGCGGACCGGCTGACCCCGGACGCCCGCCTGGACGGCGACCTGCTGCTGGACGAGTGCGAACTCGCCGAACTGGCCGCCCGGCTGCCCGAACGCTTCGGCCCCGCCGCCGACCTGGCCGTCCTGCGGGCCGGACTGGACCTGGCCGCCCTGGAGGCGCTGACCGTCGCCGACCTCCAGGCCCTGCTCCCCGAGGAGGACCGCCGATGACCCGGTTCCTGCTGGTGATGCCGCCGCTCACCGGGCACGTCAACCCGGCTGCGGGCATCGCCGCCGAACTGACCGCACGCGGTCACGAAGTCGCCTGGACCGGCACGGAGTCGGTGCTGCGCCCGCTGCTCGGCCCGGACGCGCGGGTGCTCGGCACCGGCACCCGGGCCTTCCGGGCCCAGGGCGGGCACGGCCTGGCGGCGCTGCGCTCGCTCTGGGAGGGCTTCATCGTCCCGTACGCCCGGTTCACCGCGAAGCCGCTGGACACCATCGTGCGGGAGTACCGGCCGGACGTGCTGCTGGTCGACCAGCACACCCCGGCGGGCGCGCTGGTCGCGCACCGGCACGGCCTGCCGTGGGCGTCCTTCGCGCCCGGGGCGATGGAACTGGGCCGCCCGTACCGGGCGTTGCCGCAGGTCGAGGCCTGGATGACCGGGCTGCTGCGCGGCCTCTGGGAGCGGGCGAAGCTGCCCGCCGAGGAGTACCTGGACCCGCGCTTCTCCCCCGCCCTGGTGCTGGCCACCACCGGGCCCGCCCTGACCGGGCGCGCCGCGCCGCCGCACCACGCGCTGGTCGGGCCGGTGCTCGCGCCGCGCCCGCACGACCCGGACTTCCCCTGGCAGCGCCTGCTGCCGGGGCGGCGGCGGGTGCTGGTCACCATGGGCACGCTGGCGGGCGGGCTGGGCGCCGACTTCCACGCCCGGGCCGTCCGGGCGCTGGAGCTGTGCGGCCCGCAGGTGCAGCCGGTGTTCGCGGCGCCGCGCGAGCTGCTGCCCCCGCCCGCCGAACTCCCGCCGCACACCGTGGCGGTGGACCGGGCGCCGGTGCTGGAGCTGCTGGCGCGCGGCGAGCTGGACGCGGTGCTCTGCCACGGCGGGATGAACACCGTGGGCGAGGCGCTGGCGCACGGGGTGCCGCTGGTGACCGCGCCGATCAGGCACGACCAGCCCTTCGTCGCCGCGCAGGTGGCGGCGGCCGGGGCGGGCGTCCGGGTGCCGTTCGCCCGGGTCACGCCCGAGCGGTTGGCGGCGGCGCTCACCGCCGTACTCGATTCGACGGAGCACCGGGACCGGGCGGTTCAGGTCGGCCGGGACCTGCTGGCGGGCGGCGGCGCGGCGGCCGCCGCGGACCGGCTGGAGGCGCTGAGCCCTGGACAACGGCCCCCCGGACAACAGCCCCCGGTGACCACAACGGTGACCACCACTGCGACCGCCCCTTAGCAGAACAGGTGATCACACGTCCATTGGTCTAGGCCATTGTCTCCGGGCCCGGTCCGCCCCTAGGGTGTCGCAGCAACACCGCCTTTCCCAGGCGCCGTGCCCGCCCTTTCCCGGGTGCCGTGGCAGCCCATCCCCGTACGGGAGTTCCGGTTGATCGAGACCGCGGGACTGCGCAAGTCCTACCGCAAGAAGACCTCCCGCCGGAGCGGCGAGGACTCCACCGTCGACGCCGTGCGCGGCATCGACCTCTCCGTCGCCGCCGGCGAGATCTTCGGCTTCCTCGGCCCCAACGGCGCCGGGAAGACCACCACCCTGCGCATGCTGGCCACCCTGATCCGCCCCGACGGCGGACAGGCCGACATCGCCGGGGCCGACCTGTTCACCGACCCGGCCGGGGTCCGCCGCCGGATCGGCTACGTCGCCCAGGGCGGCGGCACCACCGACACCGTCAGCGCCCGCGAGGAACTGGTGCTCCAGTCCCGGCTGTACGGCGCGGGCAAGGCCCAGGCCGCCCGGGCCGCCGAGGACGCCCTCAAGGCCTTCGACCTGGGCGACTTCGGCGACCGGCCGTGCGCCACCTACTCCGGCGGCCAGCGGCGCCGGGTGGACATCGCCCTGGGGGTCATCCACCAGCCGCGGGTGCTGTTCCTGGACGAGCCGACGGTCGGGCTGGACCCGGCCAGCCGGGCGTACGTCTGGGAGGAGATCCGCCGGCTGCGCACCGAGGGCATGACCGTGGTCGTCACCACCCACTACCTGGACGAGGCCGACGCGCTCTGCGACCGGGTCGCCATCGTCGACCACGGGCAGGTGGTGGCCGAGGGCACACCCGAGGCGCTCAAGCGGGAGATCTCCGGCGACGTCGTGCTGCTCGGGCTCGTTCCGGGCGAGGACGTCGCCGAGCGCGCCGCCGCGGTGCTCCGCCCGCAGCCGTACCTGCACCGGCTGGAGGCCAACGGCGACGACGGACTGCGGCTCTACCTGGAGGACGGCGCTGCGGCCATCCCGCGGCTGCTGCGCGCCCTGGAGGCGGCGGGCGTCACCCCCGGCACCGTGCAGCTCCAACGGCCCAGCCTGGACGACGTGTTCCTGGCCCGCACCGGCCGCTCGCTGCAGCAGTCCTGACCCAGCCCCACCGCCCTGCCTGCCCGACCCCCTGGGGAGACCGTGAAGCTCGCCCGCGACACCTGGCTGATCCTCCAGCGCCAGCTGCTGCTCATGATCCGCACCCCGATCTGGATCGCCGTCGGCATCATCCAGCCGCTGTTCTACCTGCTGCTGTTCGCCCCGCTGTTGAAGAAGGTGCTCGCCCCGGACGGCGCCGGCAGCTACGCCGACGCCTACCAGGTCTACGTGCCGGGCCTGCTGGCCGTGCTGTGCATCTTCGGCGGGCTGTTCACCGGGTTCAGCCTGCTGGGCGAGCTGCGGGCCGGGATCATCGAGCGCGCCCGGGTCACCCCGGTCAGCCGGCTGGCGCTGCTGCTCGGCCGGGCCCTGCGCGAGATGGTGGCGCTGCTGGTGCAGGCCGTGCTGATCACCCTGATCGCGCTGCCGTTCGGCCTGCGGGTCAGCCCGCTGAACCTGCTGCTCGCCTACGTCCTGCTGGCCCTGCTGGCGCTGATGACCTCCGCGATCTCCTTCGGGATCGCGCTGATGGTGCCCACCGACGCCGCCATGTCGCCGGTGGTGAACACCATCGCCCAGCCGATCGCGCTGCTCTCCGGGGTGCTGCTGCCGCTCACCCTGGCGCCGGACTGGCTCCAGCAGCTCGCCCGGTGGAACCCCTTCTACTGGGCGGTGGAGGGCATGCGCGCGCTGTTCTCCGGGCACGCCGGGGACGCCGCGGTCTGGCAGGGGCTGCTGGTGGTCGTGCTGATGACCGTCCTGGCGGTGTACTGGTCGGCCCGGCTGTTCTCCACCCGGGTGCGGTGACGAGGTACGGAAGAGGTACGGAAGAGTTACGGAAGGGGGCCGGGGTGCGCACCCCCAAACCAATTCCCCCCCCCCCCCCCCCCCCCCCCCCGCACACCGCACCCCCCCCCCCCCCCCGCACCCCAC
>NZ_JBVHYH010000016.1:0-68382 GCF_055569135.1 Kitasatospora sp. NPDC029367 | reverse complement strand
CCCTCACGGGGGGGGGGGGAGAAAGAAGGGAAGGGGAAAGGGAACCCCCCAACCCCCCCCCCCCCCCCCCCCCCCCCCCCCCCCCCCCGCTGCTTCCCCCGTACCGCTCAGGAGCGGATGAACTCCGCCAACTTGGCGACGCCGTCGATGATCTGAGCCTGCGTCAGTGAGCTGATCGAGAGCCGGAGCCGGTGCTCGCCGCCGCCCGCCGGGTAGAACGGCGTCATCGGCGTCCAGAGCACGCCGAACTCCCGGGCACAGCGCTCCATGGCCGCGTCGTCGGCCCGGAAGGGCACCGTGAGCACGGCGAAGAAGCCGCCCTCGGGTCGGTTCCAGTCCACCCCCAGCCGGCGCCGCTCGGAGGCCGGGAAGTGCCGGTCCAGCTCCCGCAGCAGGGTGTCCATCCCCGCCGCGTAGTGGGCCGTGGCGCGGGCGTTGGCGGCCCGCAGGCTGCAGTCGTGGGCCAGCAGCATGCCGCCGATGACGGCCTGGCTGAGCGCGGGCGTGTTGACCGTCGTCATGCTCTTCAACTTGGCCAGTTCGTCGGCCAGCAGGCCGCGGCGCCCGCCCGGGCCGGCCACCCGCTGGTCCGCGACCACGTAGCCGACCCGGGCGCCGGGGAAGCAGGTCTTGGCGAAGGAGCCCAGATAGACGACCTGGCGGCGGCGGTCCAGCGCCTTGAGGGTGGGCCGCGGGCCCGGGGTTCGGGCGAAGAAGCCGTACGGGTTGTCCTCGACGACCAGCAGGCCCTCCTCGGCGGCGGCGTCCAGCAGCCGGGTGCGGGCGGCGACCGGCATGCTGGTGCCCGAGGGGTTGGCGAAGTCCGGGACGACGTACAGGGCGCGCGGGCGGCGGCCCTCGGCCCGTACCGCCCGGGCGGCGGCGCGGACGGACTCCGGGGCGGGGCCGCCTTCGGGGCCCTCGGGGACCGGCAGGGTGGTCAGGTCGAGCAGCCGGGCGGCGCCGGTCACGCCGACGTAGCAGGGCGAGCTGACCAGCAGGACGTCCTGCGGGCCGGCGCACAGGGCGCGCAGGGCCAGCAGCATGCCCTCCTGGGCGCCGACGGTGAGCACCACGGCCGCGGGGTCGACGGTGAGGCCCTCGTCGTTGGCGAGGGTGCGGGCGACCAGGTCGGCGATGATGCCCTTGGTGGGGCCGTACTGGAACAGCGCGGTGCGCACGGCGTCGCGGTCGAGGCCGCGGTCGGCCAGGTGGTCGAGGTAGCCGTCCAGGTAGGCGGGGACGTCCTCGGGCTCGAAGAAGCCCTCGTAGGGGCGGCCCGGGGCGAAGGAGACGGCGCCGGGGTAGCGGGTGGTGACTTCGTTGAGGAAGGTCATCGCGTCCAGCAGCGGGTCGGCGAGCGAGCCGTGCAGGTCGGCCAGGTCGAGGTCGGTCGGGTCGTGGTCGGTCACCGCAGGGCCTCCCGGAGTCGGGCGGCGGCGTGGGCCTGGGCCTCGGCGGCGGCGTCCAGGGTGCCGGTCATGGCGAAGAAGCCGTGCGGCATGCCCTGGTAGCGGCGCAGGTCCACCGGCACCCCGGCCGCGCGGAGCGCCTCGGCGTACCGCTCGCCCTCGTCGCGCAGCGGGTCGTACTCGGCGGTGAGGACGGTCGCGGGCGGCAGGCCGGAGAGGTCGGCGGCCCGCAGCGGGGAGGCGTACGGGCTGGCGCCGTCGGCCGGGTCGGCCAGGTAGTGGCCCCAGTACCAGGCGGCCGAGCGGCGGTTGAACAGCAGCGGGTCGTCGTGCTCGCGCAGCGAGGGGGTGTCGGCGGCGTGGTCGGTGTTGGGGTAGACCAGCAGCTGGTGGCGCAGCGCCGGGCCGCCTTCGTCGCGCAGCAGCAGGGTCAGGGCGGCGGCGAGGTTGCCACCGGCGCTGTCGCCGCCGACCGCGAGACGGTCCGGGTCGATGCCGAACCCGGCGGCCCCGGCGACCAGTTGGTCCAGGGCGGCCCGGCAGTCGTGCAGGGCGGCGGGGAAGGGGTGTTCGGGGGCCGGCCGGTAGCCGACGGAGGCGGTGACGCAGCCGACGGCGCTGGTGAGGCGGCGGCAGATCGCGTCGCTGGTGTCGACCGAGCCGAGCGTCCAGCCGCCGCCGAACAGGTAGAGCAGGGCGGGCAGCGGGCGGCCGGGCGGTTCGGGCCGGTAGAGCCGGAGGGAGAGTTCGCCGCCGGGGCCGGGGATGCGGTGCTCCTCGACGGCGGCCACCGGCTCGGGGGTGCCGGACTCGGCGCGGATGTCGGCGAGGTCGGCGGCGCGGGCCTCGGCGAGGGTGAGGGTGTAGAGCGGCGGTGCGCCGCTGCGCGCGCGGTGGGCGCGGTAGGCCTCGGCCTGGGGGTGCAGGGGCATGGGTGGCGGTCCGTTCGGTGGCCCGGCCGGGGCCGGGCGGCGGCTCGGCGAGGGGGTTCAGCGGGCGGGAATCCAGCGGGCGGGTGTTCGGCGGCGGCTCAGCGGTCGGCCTCAACGTAGACGGTCTCGTCGGTGCGGAAGGCCGTGTCGAGGTCGGCGACGTCCGAACGGAGGCCCTGGCGGTAGGCGCAGTGCCGGATCTGGTCGGGGGCGAACCCGGCCAGGGTCAGGACGTGCCGCAGTTCGTCCAGGTCGTAGATCCACTGGTGGCCGTAGTACCGGAAGATCTGGTTCACCAGGAAGGCCGGCCGGGCGGGCATCGGCGGGCCGAAGCCCAGCGTGCCGAGCCGGCGGCGGTGCCTACCGAGGAAGCCGTCGCCGGTGGCGTAGCCGACCAGGTAGCGGGCGAGGTCGGGGGTGGTGAGGCGCAGGACGCCGCCGGGGCGCAGGATCCGGCGGGCCTCGCGCAGCCAGCCGACCGCGACGGGCAGGGTGACGTGCTCGATCAGGTGCTCGGCGTAGACCCAGTCGACGCTGGCGTCGGCGAAGGGCAGCGGGCGGGAGACGTCCAGCTGGGTGAACCAGCGGTCGCCGTCGACCCGGTAGAGGGTGCCGGGCTCGGTGGCGAGGCCGGGCCCGCTCTCGGTCTCGGTTTCGGTCTCGGCCGCGGTGCTGCGCAGGGTGGCCAGGTCGGTGCCGAGGCCTTCCGGGTGGGCGGTCCGGAAGGCGGCGAACTCGATTCCGGTGAGGCCGAGTTCGCGGAAGTCGTGGTGGTCGTGCGGCAGGGCGCCGGGGCGGGCTTCGAGCGTCTTGCAGGTGGCGACCTGGGCGCTGAAGGCGTCCAGGCGGGTCTCCAGCCCTTCCGGGTCGTCCCAGTCCCAGCCGGGGAAGCGGTCGTTCGGGCTGCTCGTCGGTTCGGTCATCGGTCTCCTCCTGGAGGAACGTGCTGCGGGTGCGGCGCGGTTCAGCCGACCGGGCCGGGCCAGCGCGCGAGGGCGTCGGGGCCCAGGTCGGCGAGCCGGGGGCGGCCCAACAGGGCCAGGGTGTGGTCGAGTTCCTCGTGCAGCAGGCGGAGCACCCGGTTCACCCCGGCCTCGCCGTCGACGGCGAGGCCCCAGAGCGCGGGGCGGCCGATCAGCACGGCCCGGGCGCCGAGCGCGAGGGCGACGGCGATGTCGGTGCCGGTGCGCACGCCGCCGTCCAGGAGCACCGGGAGCTCGGCGGGCACCGCGTCGACCACCTCGGGGAGGGCGGCCAGGGCGGGCAGCGCGCCGTCGAGCTGGCGGCCGCCGTGGTTGGAGACCAGGAGGGCGTCCACGCCGTGCTCGACGGCCAGCCGGGCGTCCTCGGCGGTCAGCACCCCCTTGAGGACCAGTGGCAGCCGGGTGCGCTCGCGCAGCCAGGCCAGGTCGGACCAGCTCAGGGTGGGGTCGAACTGCTCGCGGGCGTGCTCGGCGATGCCGGAACTGCCGTCCGCGGCGCGGTGGCTGGCGGACATCAGGGTCTCGTCCAGGTTGACCGCGCGGACGGTGGACGGGACGGCGAAGCCGTTGCGCAGGTCACGCAGCCGGCGGCCGATCCTGGGCGCGTCCACGGTCAGCACCAGGGCCCGGTAGCCGGCCGCCTCGGCGCGTTCCACCAGCGCGGTCAGGGCGGCGCGGCGGCGCAGCCAGTAGAGCTGGAGCCAGAGCGGGCCGGCGGCGGCCGCGGCGATCTCCTCCAGGGTGCGGCTGGCGAACATCGCGGCGACCAGCAGGGCGCCGGCCGCCCCGGCGGCGCGCGCGGTGGCGGTCTCGCCCTCCGGGTCGACCAGCCGGTGGTAGGCCATCGGGGCGATGCCCAGCGGGATCCGCAGCGGTGCGCCGAGCAGGGTCAGCGCGGGGTCGCAGACCGAGACGTCGACCAGGGTGCGCGGGCGCAGTGCATAGTGCCCGAACACCTCCCGGTTCGCCGTCAGGGTGCGTTCCGCGCCGCTGCCGCCTTCGATGAAGTCCCAGATTTCCGGGGGGAGTCGGTCGCGTGCGGCGTGCTCGATCCCGGCCAGCGTGAGTGCTCCCACGGGCATCCTCGTTTCCCGGACGGCCACGCGCGGGCCGGTCCCGGTTCGGCAGCGTAGGAGCAACGAGCACATTGGTATAGACCTTGATTTGACCAAACGTCTGTGCCAAGGTCTGGCAACGGAATTGACCGTATTGGTTGAGAACGACGCCCATTGCGTCCATGTCAAATCCCCTCACTTGTTGTGGAGCCGCGTTGACCGGCTTTTCCGCCTTTTCACTTCCGCTTTCCGCACCGCCGCACGCCGACGCCCCGCCGGACTGGGTCGAACGGTCGCTGCTGGCGGGACCGGGCGGCGAGGAGTGCCTGCGCCTCGGCGCACCCCTCGACCGGGACGCCCTGCGCGCCCTGGTCGAGGACCAGTGCGACCGACTGACCGCCGCCGGGCTCGGCCCGGGCGGCACCGCGGCGCTGCGGCTGCCGCCCTCGGTGGCCTTCGTCGCCGTCCTGCTGGCCTGCTGGCGGATCGGCGCCCAAGTCGCGCTGCTCGACCACCGGTTGACCGACCACGAAGTGGACGCGGCGGTGGCCCGGCTGGCCCCGCAGGTGCTGGTAGGCTCCGCCCACCGGCCGGCCGCGGCGCTGCGCGGCTTCTCCGAGGTCGAACCGGTCGCCGTCCCGTTGCCGGACGGGCTCCCCGCCCGCACCGGACACGCCCTGATCCAACTCAGCTCCGGGTCCACCGGCCCGGCCAAGGTCATCGCCCGCACCGCCGCCGACCTGTTGCGCGAACTCGACTGCTACCGCAGGCTGGTGGAGTTCCCCGGCGAGGGCGAGCGGGTCGTGCTGCTGTCCTCGGTGGTGCACGTGCTCGGGCTGGTCGGCGGGCTGCTCAACGCCCTGCACGCCCGGGCCGCGCTCACCGTCCCGGAGCGGATGACGGCCGCCGGCATCCTCGCCGCGGTCGCCGCCGACCGGCGGCCGACCACCGTCATCGGAGTGCCCTTCCACGCCGAACTGCTGGCGGGGACGGTCACTCCCCCGGCACTGCCGCAGCTGCGCCGGATGGTCGTCGCGGGCGAACTGGTCCGCCCCGGCCTGCCCGCACTGTTCGCCGAACGGT
This sequence comes from Kitasatospora sp. NPDC029367, assembly GCF_055569135.1. Lineage (NCBI taxonomy): Bacteria > Bacillati > Actinomycetota > Actinomycetes > Kitasatosporales > Streptomycetaceae > Kitasatospora > Kitasatospora sp. NPDC029367. The sequence goes on along the minus strand of NZ_JBVHYH010000016.1, from coordinate 62,917 downwards.
ACGGCGTGCCGCTCGGCACCATGTACGGCATGACCGAGACCGGGGTCATCGCCACCGACCTCGACGGGACGCTGCACCCCGCCAAGCGCCCCGTCCACGGCATGCGGATGCGGCTCGTCGCCGGCGAGCTGCAACTCGGCGCCGCCGCCTCCCCGTACCCGGGGCTGGACGACCCGAGCCGCTGGTCGGACGGCTGGCTGCACACCCGCGACGCCGCCGCCCTGGACGAGGCGACCGGCCTGGTCACCGTGCACGGCCGGCTCGACTCCCAGGTCTCGATCGGCGGGTTGAAGGTCGACCTCACCGAGGTCGAGCAGACCCTCGCCGCGCTGCCCGAGGTCCGCGAGGCGGTCGTCGTCTTCGACGGCGAGGCGATCGAGGCGTACCTGTCCGTCGAGGCCGGGGCCGAACCCGCCCTCGTCCAGGACGGGCTGGCCCGCCGGCTCGCCGCCTACAAGCGGCCGCGCCGCCTCGTCCTGCTGCCCGCCCTCCCCCGCACCGCCACCGGAAAGCTGCTGCGCGACCCGGCCGCCCTGCGCGACACCGCCGCGGCCGCCGTGCGCTGACCGGACCGGACGCACCACCCGCCGGACACCCGCCCGGACAACCCCGACAAGGAGCCCACCATCATGCAGGACCGCATCCGCGCGTTCGTTCTGGCCGCCCTCACCGAGATGCAGTACGACGTCTCCGAGGTCACCGGGGACACCGACCTCGGACCGGCCGGGCTGGACCTCGAATCGCTCGCGCTGGCCGAACTCTCGGTGCAGGTCGAGGACGAGTTCGGGATCAAGTTCGACCTGGACGAGATGGAGACCACCGCGATGATGACGCTGGACGAGTTCACCGCCGACGTGGTCAAGCGGATCGACGCCCTCCCCGCCGCCACCGGCAGCGCGGCGTGAGCGACTCCGCCCGCCCCGCGGGCTCCGCCCCCGGTGCGCTCCCCGACCGGGCCGAGGTGCTGACGATGCTGGCGGCGTTCGGGCAGCGCGCCGCCGACACCGTGCCCGAGGAACTCGGCTCGCTCGAACTGACCTGGCTGATAGCCGAGTTCGAGCAGCGTTACGGAATCCAGCTGGACCTGGACGACGAGCACTTCGGCGCCGTGCGGACGGTTGAGGACGCCACCGAGCTGCTGCGCGAGACGGTGTTGGCCGCCCGCGCCGGAGCGCGGCCGTGACCGGCACCGGCACGTCCGCCCCGACGCACCGGCCCGCCGCGCCCCGGCCCGTGGCGCCCCGGCCCGTGGCGCCCGCCGCCCGCCCGGTGGTCACCGGCCTCGGGGTGCTCAGCGCCGCCGGGCGCGGGCTCGCCGCGCTGACCGAGGCCGCCGCCCACGGCAAGGCCGCGTTCACCGAGGTGGCCCGCTTCGACGTGAGCGGGCGCCGCACCACCCGGGCCGCCCTGCTGCCCGGGACGGTACCGCTGGCCAGCACCTTCCCGCTGGCCAGGGCCGTACTGGAGGCGATCGGACAGGTCGGCCGGCAGGCCGGGCTGACCGCCGCCGAGGGCGCCGGGATGCCCGTCCTGCTCGCCCTGCACAGCGACGAACGCACCCGCGCCACCGCCGACGCCGTGGCCGCCGGGGTCCGGGAGCACTGGGGCGCGCCGGGCGTCACCCGGGTGTACACCGGTGCCTGCGTGGCGGCCGCCACCGCGGTCGCCGACGCCGCCGCCCTGGTCGCCGCCGGCCGGCACGAACGGGTCCTGGTCGCGGCCGGGCACCTGGTCGAACCCGGGGTGTTCGCCGTCTTCGACGCCGGACGCGCCCTGGCCCGGGACGGCGAACTGCGCCCGTTCAGCACCGGCCGCACCGGCACCCTGCTCGGCGACGCGGCCGTCGCCGTCGTGGTCGAGTCCGCCCCGGCCGCCGAACGGCGCTCGGCTCCCGCACTCGCCCGGCTGGCCGGCTGGGGGCGGGCCGGGGACGCCCACCACGTCTGCCGCCCGGAGCCGGACGGCGCCGGGGTCGCCCGGGCGATCGAGGCCGCGCTGGGCCGCGCGGGCATCGCCCCGGAGCAGGTCGGCTACGTCAACGCCAACGGCACCGGCTCCGACCTCGCCGACCGGGCCGAGGCCACCGCCCTGCGCACGGTGTTCGGCCCGCACACCGACCGACTGCCGGTCAGCTCCAGCAAATCCGTGCACGGCCACGCCCTGGAGGCCTCCGCCCTGCTCGAACTCGCCGTCACCGTGGGCGCGTTGGAGAGCGGACTGACGCCGGTCAACGCCGGCTGGCTGGGCCCCGACCCCGACGTCCGGCTGGACCTCGTGCTGGACGGCCCGCACACCGCCCGCCCCGACTACGCGCTGACCCTCAACTCCGCCTTCGGCGGGGCCAACACCGCCCTGCTGCTGGCCGCCGCCTGACCCCGGACACCCACAGATGACCACCCCCGCCACCGCCGCCCCGCGCGTCCTCGCCGAGGCCCGCCGCCCCGGCCCGGACCTCCCCGGGCCCCCGCCACCGCTGCCCGGCTTCACCCCTGCCGGCCTCGCCCCGCTGATCGCCGACACCGCCGACCGCTGCCTGCGGGCCCACCACGGCCCGCCGCCCGCCCCCGGGCGCACCGCCCTGCTGCTCGCCAGCGCGAGCGGCGACCTCGCCACCGCGCGCGCCATCGACCGGAGCGCGGCGCCCGGACACCGCCCGGCCCCGCTGCTGTTCTTCCAGTCCAACCCCAACGCCGTCCTCGGGCACATCGCCGCCCGCTGGGGCCTGACCGGCCCCGTCGTGGCGATCAGCCCGGCCGAGGCCGTACCCGGCACCGTCCCCGTGGATGCGTACGAGCTGGCCGCACTGCTGCTGGCCGACGGGGACGCCGACCACGTCCTGGTGATCGCCGCCGAGCAGGGCCCCGACGGTGACCACGCCGTGGCCGTACTGCTCACCGGGCCCGTCGGCTGAACCCGCGGGCCGGCGGCGCCCGTAGCCATCGATGAGGCCCGCCGCCTGACGCAGCCGCACCCGGCACACCAGCGACCCGCCCGGCCCACCTTCGCACCGCCGACGCCCCGCCACGGCCGACGCCCCACCACCGCCCGGCCGCCGTCCGCGCCGGCCGCACCCCGACACCCGATCAGCCGCCCGGGCCGCCCCGGCCCCGAGGGAGGGATCCACCCCCGTGACCATCCGCAGTCTCCGCACCCAGCTCGCGGACGACCCCGACGTGGGCGCCGGCAACGTGCTGACCGCCCGGATCGCCCTCGGCCAGGGGCTCGACGAGCCGCTGCTCACCTTCGACACCCCGGTGGACGGCCACCCCGCCTGGCAGCCGCTCACCCTGCGCGAGCTCGACCGCGCCGTCCGGGCCCGCGCCGCCGCCCTGCACGGCCTCGGCATCACCCCGCGTGACCCGGTGGTGGTCCACGCGAGCAGCGCCGCCGACCACGTGCTCGCCTTCCTCGCCCTGGCCCGGCTCGGCGCCGTCCCCGCCCTGCTCAACCCCAACCTGGACGCGGAGCGCGCCGCCCGCTACATCGCCCGGCTCGGCGCCGCCGGGGTGCTCGCCGACCAGGCCCACCTGGCCGCCCTGGCCGAGCACGACCCGGGCGCACCGCTGCTCCCGGAGGTCTCCACCCTCGGCGCGGGCGACCCGGACGCCGCCCCGGAGCCGTACCGGCACTGGTCCGGTGACCCGGTGGCGATCACCCACTCCTCCGGCACCACCGGCATGCCGAAGGCCGTGGTGCACTCGCACGCCAGTCTGTACGCGGCGATCCGCCACCGGCTGCGGCTGCCCCGCCCGCAGGGCCAGGACCGGATGCTCAGCGCCCTGCCCGCCCCGCACGCCGCGACCCTGATCGCGCTCAACCTCGCGCTCAGCTCGCACACCGAACTGGCCTGCCTCTCCGGCCAGTCCGGCGCCGGCGTGCTGGACGCGATCGAGCAGTGGCACCCCACCGGGGTGATCGGCTTCGCCGCCACCTGGGCCGACCTCGCCCACCACGACCTGGCCGCACGGGACTTGGCGTCCGTGGCGCTCTGGTGGAACACCGGCGACTGCGCCCACGAGGTGCACATCCGCCGGCTGATCGCCACCGGCAGCCGGGAGACCGTCACCCGCCAGGGCCGCACCAGGCTGCCCGGCTCGCTGTTCGTGGACGGCCTCGGCTCCACCGAGATGGGCCACTCGCACTTCTTCATCACCCACGGCCCCGGCACCGACCGCTACGGCCGCTGCGTCGGCCGCCCGCACGCCTTCGTCGACTGCGAGGTGGTCGGCCCGGACGGCGAACCGCTCGGCCCCGGCGAGGTCGGCGAACTCGCCACCGCCTCACCGACCCTGGCGCTCGGCTACTGGAACGACTCGGCCACCACCTTCCGTACCCGGCTGCGCGGCCGCTTCCTCACCGGGGACCTGATGTACCGGGACGAGAAGGGCTACTGGTACCACGTCGACCGGGCCGTGGACTCGCTCGAACTCGCCGACGGCAAGCGGCTGTTCACCGCGATGTCGGAGGAGCGCGTGCTGGCCGCCCGCCCGGACGTGCTGGACTGCACGGTGGTCGCCGTCCGGGACGGCGAGCAGGTGGTCACCGACGTGCTGCTGCTCCTGGCCCAGGACGCCCGGCGCGGCACCGGCCCGGACGCCGAGCGCGCCGAGGCCGTGGTCGCCGCCCTGGACGAGGCCACCGCCGGGACCGTCCGCCAGGTCCTGGTGGTCACCGGGGACGACATCCCGCTCGGCCCGACCGGCAAGGTCCGCAAGGTGCTGCTGCGTGAGCGCCACCTGGCGGCGGTGAGCGCCCGATGACCGGACGCGAGGCCGCCGTCATCACCGGCATCGGCCTGGTCTCCCCGCTCGGCCGGGGGCCCGCCGAGGTGTTCGAGGCCCTGGCCGCCGGCCGCTCCGGCCTGCGGGCCGTCCCCGAGGACCACCCCGCGCACGGCTGGCTGCCCGCCGCCGGGATCGCCCCCGCCGTGGACGGCCGCGAGGTGCTGCCGCCCACCGAGACCCGCTGCGTGGACCGCTTCGTACTGCTCGCCCTGGCCGCCGCCGAGGACGCGCTCGCCGACGCCGCCCTGGTGGTCGGCCGGGACGCCGACCCGCACCGCACCGCCGTGGTGCTGGCCACCGGGGGCGGCGGCCTGGAGACCTTCGAGCAGCAGTCGCACCGCCGGCTGGAGCGCGGCCGCCCCGGCGTCAGCCCGTACCTGCTGCCCGGCATGCTCTCCAACATGGCCGCCGCCCGGATCGCCATCAAGTACGGTATCCGGGGCTACAGTTCGGCCGTGGTGACGGCCTGCGCGGCCGGCGCCCAGGCGATCGCCGAGGGGCTGCGGCTGATCCGCGCGGGCGACGCCGAGGTGGTGGTGTGCGGCGGCACCGAGTCCTCGCTGCACCCGACCATCGCCGCCGCCTTCACCAACGCCCGGGCCCTGGCGCAGGGTTGGGAGGATCCGGAGCAGTCCAGCCGGCCCTTCGACAGCCGGCGGAACGGCTTCGTACTGGGCGAGGGCAGCGCCGTCCTCGTCCTGGAGAGCGCGAGCCACGCCGCCGCGCGCGGCGCCACCGGCTACGCGGACGTGCTCGGCTGGGGCGCCTCCACCGACGCCCACCACCCGACCATGCCCCGCCCGGACGGCGCCGGCGCCGCCGACGCGATGCGCGCCGCGCTCGCCAACGCGGGCCTGGCCCCGGAGGACATCGACTACGTGAACGCCCACGGCACCGGCACCAAGCTCGGTGACGTGGCGGAGACCGCCGCCCTGCACGCCGTCTTCGGCGCGCACCGGCCGGTGGTCAGCTCCACCAAGGGCGCCACCGGCCATCTCCTGGGCGCCGCAGGCGCGTTGGAGGCGGCGGTGACGGCCCTGGCGGTGGCGAGGGAGACGCTGCCGCCGACGCTCAACCTGGTCGACCCGGACCCGGCCTGCGAGCTGGACCACGTCCGGGGCGCTGCCCGGTCCACCCCGGTGCGCGCCGCACTGAGCAACGCCTTCGCCTTCGGCGGCCACAACCTCAGCCTGATCCTCGGCCCGGCCTCCGTCCGTACGCGCTAGGCCGAGACACGGCCCAGCTCCTGCGGGTCCTTGCCGGGCAGCGCCGCCCGGCAGCGCGCCGATCCTCGAACCACCATCCCTCCGGGGGGAGATCCCGTTGTCCATCCAGACCATCGCCCGCGTCGAGTTCCACTGCGCGGACGCCGACAAGACCGCCGCCGAACTGCGCGCCGACTACGACTTCACCGCCGCACCCCCGACCACCTCGGCGGACGGCACCCGCTCCATCGACCTCGCCCAGGGCTCGATCCGGCTGCGCCTGACCTCCGCCGCCGACCCCGGCCACCCGGTGTCCGCCTACGTCGCCCGGCACGGCGACGGCGTCGCCGCGCTCGCCCTCGGCTGCGCCGACCCGAAGGCCGCCCTGGAGCGGGCCGAACGGCACGGCGCCCGAGTACTGGACCGGGAGGCCGGGCTGATCGCCGGATTCGGCGACACCGCCCTGCGGTTCACCTCGATGCACACCCCCGGGCCCGACGAGGCCGCCGGGCCCGGACTGCTGGACGCCCTCGACCACGTCGCGATCTGCCTGCCCGGCGGCGAACTCGCCGACGCCGTACGGTTCTGCGAGGCCGTGCTCGGCTTCCACGCGATCTTCGAGGAGTACATCGAGGTCGGCGAGCAGGCCATGGACTCCACCGTGGTGCAGAGCGCCTCCGGCCTGGTCACCTTCACCCTGATCGAGCCCGACACCGCCCGCCGCCCGGGCCAGATCGACGAGTTCCTCTCCGCCCACGGCGGTGCCGGGGTGCAGCACCTGGCGTTCAGCACCCACGACATCGCCACCGCCGTGCGCACCGCCCGCTCCCGCGGCGTGGAGTTCCTGACCACCCCGGGCGCCTACTTCGACGCGCTCACCGAGCGGCTCGGCCGGACGGCCATCCCGGTGGAGACCCTGCGCGACCTGCACGTCCTGGTGGACCAGGACCACGGCGGCCAGCTGTTCCAGATCTTCGCCCGCTCGACCCACCCCCGGCGCACCTCCTTCCTGGAACTGATCGAGCGCCAGGGCGCGGGCACGTTCGGCACCGCGAACATCAAGGCGCTCTACGAGGCGGTCGAGCGACAGACCGCCGCCGCCCGCTGACCGCCCCCAGAAGGGAAGCACCACCGATGACCACCGTCACCGAGTTCCGCCTCACCGACGCCGAACACGCCCTGCTGCCCACCCCCGAGGAGGTGGCGCACTACCGCGAGCACGGCTGGTACCTCTCCCGCCGGCTGTTCACCGACGAGGAGCTGGACACCCTCCAGGCCGCCACCGAGCTCTACTACGCGGGCCACCGGGATCGCGAACTCCCCGTCCGCCCACCCCGGTTGGCCGCCTGGGAGCCCTCGCACGGGCCGGTCCAGCGGCACAACGACTACGTCCACCACCAGAGCGACGCGATCGGCGCGATCCTGCGCAAGCCGCTGGTCGGCGCGGTCGCCGCGCGGCTCGCCGGGGCCGAGGAGATCCGGATCTTCCAGGCCACCCTGATCTACAAGCCGCCGGTGCCCGGGGAGCCCAGCAACCACGTGCCCTGGCACTTCGACAAGCACTACTGGCAGACCTCGACCTCCCAGAACATGCTCACCGCCTTCATCCCGTTCCACGACTGCCGGGAGGAGAACGGCACCATCACCATGGTCGACGGCAGCCACCGCTGGCGGGAGATGCCCTCCGACGAGGACTCCACCCGGCACTTCGCCGACCGCGACAAGTCCGAGCTGGACGCCATCCTGGACGCCAACGCCGCGTTCAACGGGCAGCAGGTGCGGAAGGTCCCGATGCTGATCCCGCGTGGCCACCTGTCCTTCCACCACTGCCGCACCTACCACGGCAGCGGCCCCAACCTGGCCTCCTTCCCCCGCCGGGCCGTCTCGCTGCACCTCCAGGACGGCGCCAACGAGTACCGGCACCGCGTTCGGCCGGACGGCGGCCCGGTGGTGTACAACCACGACGTGCTGGTGCGCCGCACCGCCGACGGCCGACCGGACTACGCCGACCCGGCGTTCTGCCCGACGGTCTGGCGGGGCACCCTGTGACCGCACCGACCGCCGCCGTGACCGCACCGCTGGCCACCCCGGCCGAGCGCTACCGGATGCTGCGGCTGATCCGCGGCTTCGAGGAGTTGGCGCTCGGCCTGGTGAAGTCCGGCGCGATCCCCGGCGGCATCCACCCGTACATCGGGCAGGAGGCCGTCGCGGTCGGCGTCTGCTCGGCGCTCGGCCCGGCCGACCGGCTGACCAGCACCCACCGCGGCCACGGCCACGTGCTCGCCCGGGGCGCCGCCCCGGACCGGCTGCTCGCCGAACTCGCGGGCCGGGTCGACGGGTTGAACGGCGGCCGGGGCGGCTCGATGCACGCCGCCGACCTCTCGCTGGGGATCCTCGGCGCCAACGGCATCGTCGGCGCGGGGGCGCCGATCGCGGTCGGCGCCGCCTGGGCCGCCAAGCACGCCGCGGCCGGTGCCGGCGGCGGCACCGGAGCCGGCGTCGCGGGCAGCCCGGTCGCGGTCTCCTTCTTCGGCGACGGCGCGCTCAACCAGGGCGTGCTGCTGGAGTCGCTCAACCTCGCGGCGATGTGGCGGCTGCCGGTGCTCTTCGTCTGCGAGAACAACGGCTACGCCACCACCCTGCCCGCCGCGACCGCCGTCGCGGGCACCGCCACCGGCCGGGCCGCCGCCTTCGGCATCCCCGCCGAGCAGGTGGACGGCATGGACACCGAGGCCGTCCGGGCCGCCGCCCTGCGCGCCGTCGAGCGGGCCCGCGCCGGCGGCGGCCCCGGCTTCCTGGAGTGCCGCACCTACCGCTACGAGGGCCACCACACCATGGAACGCCGGATGAAACTGCGCTACCGCGCCCCCGAGGAGGTCGCGGCCTGGCGCGAGCGCGACCCGCTGGCCCGGGCCGCCGCCCCGCTGGACCGGGCCACGGTCGCCCGACTGGACCGCTCGGTGGCCGAACAGCTCGCCGCCGCCGAGGAGTTCGCCCTGGCATCGGCCCACCCGGACCCGGCCGGCGCACTGGACCACCTGTACGCCGACGGCCTGCGACCCCGGGCGGGGGTGTCGGCGTGACCAGGCTCTCGTACACCAAGGCGCTCAACCGGGCACTGGCCGACGAACTCGCCGAGGACCCGGCGGTCTGCGTGTTCGGCGAGGACATCGGCGCCGGTCTGGCCGGCCCCACCCTGGGCCTGCTGGACCGCTTCGGCCCGGAGCGGATCGTCGACACCCCGCTCTCCGAACAGGCCTTCACCGCGATGGCGATGGGCGCCGCACTGGCCGGGCGGCGGCCGGTGCTGGAGTTCCAGATCCCCTCGCTGCTCTTCCTGGTCTTCGAGCAACTCGTCAACCAGGCCCACAAGTTCTCGCTGATGACCGGTGGCCAGGCGGCCGTCCCACTGACCTGCCTGGTGCCCGGCTCGGGCTCCCGGGACGGCTGGGCCGGGCAGCACTCCGACCACCCGTACAGCCTGTTCGCGCACGCCGGGGTGAAGACCGTGGTGCCCGCCACCCCGACCGACGCCTACGGGCTGCTGCGCTCGGCGATCCGCGACCCGGACCCGGTGGTGGTGTTCGCCCCCGCGGCCGCCCTGCCGGTGCGCGAGACGGTGACCTGGGAGCTCACCCCCTTGCCGCTCGGCCGGGCTCGGATCCACCGGCCCGGCACGGACGTCACCCTGGTCGCGCTCGGGCACCTGGTGCACGACGCCCTGGCCGTCGCCGAGGAGCTGGCACCGGAGCTCTCGGTCGAGGTGCTCGACCCGCGCACCGTCCACCCCTTCGACTGGCCGGCGCTCGCCGAGTCGCTGGAGCGCACCGGCCGGCTGGTCGTGGTGGACGACTCCAACCGCAGCTGCGGCTTCGGCGCCGAGGTGCTCGCCACCGCCGCGGAGGAGCTGCGGCTGATCGCCCCGCCGCGCCGGATCACCCGCCCGGACGGCGCGGTGCTGCCCTTCGCGCCCGCCCTCGACCGCGCCGTCCAGCCCGGCCGCGAGCAGCTGCGGCACGCTCTGCGGTCCGTCATGAAGGCCCGCTGACCGCCGCCACCCACCCCCGACCCTCCGTCACGACACCCCCCGCCCCAACGTCACGACACCCCTCGGCCACCACCGTGACGGCGATCCCCCCGCCCCGAGAACAGGAGCACCGATGTCGACCAACCGCTACCACTGGGACCGTTCCCACCCCGGCCTCACCAGCCTCCAGCAGGCCATCGACCCGCTGCGCCGCGAGGTCGTCGAGCACTCCGTCTACCGCTCGCTGACCAGCATCGCGCGCGTCCGCACCTTCCTGAACAGCCACGTCTTCGCGGTCTGGGACTTCATGTCGCTGCTCAAGAGCCTCCAGCGCGACCTCACCTGCGTGGACGTGCCGTGGGTGCCGAGCGGCCCGACCGCCAGCCGCCGGCTGATCAACGAGATCGTCCTGGTGGAGGAGAGCGACGAGCTGGGCGAGGGCTACACCAGCCACTTCGAGCTGTACGTCGAGGGCATGCGCCAGGCCGGCGCCGACCCCCGCCCGGTGGCGGACTTCCTGGCGCTGCTGGGCTCCGGTACGGCCGTGCCGGAGGCCCTCAAGGGCGCCGGGGTGCCGGCCCCGGCGGTGGACTTCACCTCCGTCACCTGGTCGATCGTGGAGAACGCGCCGGTGCACGCCCGGGCCGCCGCCTTCGCGTTCGGCCGCGAGGACCTGATCCCGGACATGTTCACCCAGGTGGTCGGCATCGACGACCCCGACGGCGTGCTCACCGTCTTCAAGGACTACCTGGCCCGCCACATCGAGGTGGACGGCGAGCAGCACACCCCGATGGCGATGCAGATGCTGATCGACCTGTGCGGCGACGACCAGGCCCTGTGGGACTCCTGCGCCGAGACCGTCCGGACGGCGCTGGAAGCCCGACTGCGGCTGTGGACCGCGATCGAGCAGTCCTTCTAGACCATCCCAGGGCCTTCCGGACCCACCCGGCGCCCGCCGTCACAGCACCTTCGGCAGCACCGCCGCCGAGGCGGGCGGCGCGTCGCCCGCCGCCCGGAACCGGTGCAGCGCCGCCCGGCCGTCCGCCCCGCGCACCCGGGCGGCGAGCCGGGCGGGCAGCACCACCGTGCTGAGCCACCCCTCGCCGCGATACCCCTCGATCGTCCAACTCACCCAGGGAAGCGGATAGTTGGCGGCCGGGCTGACGAGCACCGGGGAGCAGCCCTGGAAGCTCACCCGATAGGCGCCGAAGCGGCTCCAGTTGGAGAAGCTGAACCGGCGCTGCTGCGGGTCGAAGCCCAGCGGCACGCACTCCCCCAGTCGTGAACGACCGAGCCCGGCCAGGAAGTCCAGGTTGGAGCGCAGGTTGAGGTGGGCGGTCGGGAACTCCTCGACCGCCGTCCGCAGCGCGGCCGCCAGTACCGCCGGGCCGTCCTTCGGCCGGTGCGGCACGTGCACCTCGCTCAGCAGGTTGCCCACCAGGGCGGGCGAAAGGCCCAGCCAGCGGCGGGCGTTGACCGGGACGGTGAGCATCCGCTCGGCCAGGTCGCCGTCCAACTCCCGCAGGGTGGCGAGCACATGGGCGCAGAGCACGTCCCCGGCGGAGAGCCGGCGCCCGGCGGCCGCCCCGAACTCCTCGCGCATCCGGTCGACCTCGGCCTCGGTGAAGGCGATCTGGACGGTCCGGTTGGCGCGCGGTCCGGCCGCGATCTCGCGGGCCAGCTGCGCCGCCTCCGCCGGTCCCGGCAGCCGGAAGCCGGGGCGTCCGCAGTCCTCGGCCGGCAGCACGGCGTCCAGCAACGCGTCCTGGTCGTCGACGAGTTCGGCCTCCGGCAGCGGATCGCCCGCGACCGCCGCGGACCAGATCCGCAGCAGCAGCACGAAGCTGTGCAGGTCCCCGATCGCGTGGTGCCAGGAGCAGCCGAGCACCGTCCCGCCGTCGGCGGTCCGGGTGAGCCGGACGGTGAACAGCGGGGCACCACCGGTGCGCGCGGCGACGGCGTCCACCGGGTCGACCAGTCCGGAGCCGGCCGCGGCCACCCTGCCCATCGCCTCGGCGAGGGTACCGTCCACGGTGTGGACCGCCAGCGGCACCCCGGAGTCGTCGCAGACCGCCCGGAGCGCTCCGTCCTCGGTGCGCAGCCGGCCGGCGAACACCGGCACCCGCTCCAGGGCGAGGGCGAGTCCGGCGGCGAGCCGGTCCTCGTCCAGCGGCCGGTCGAAGCAGAGCACGACGGAGACGGCGAGGTCGGCGAGCATGGTGTCCATCAGGCCCAGGCGCAGCACCCGGCCGTCGGCCCGGCCGGCGCGGACGGTCCGGGAGCTGCGCGGCTGCGGCCAGATCGTCATGGGTTCCCATCCGGTGGTTCGGCCTGCGGGCACGCCGAACGATAGTGCCGCGCCGAGGCAGTGGTCCAGTCCAATGTCAGGATCCGGAAAGGCCGTTCGGGCCCGCCGACGATAGAATGCCGAGCATGGGACAGCGCCCCGGCGCACCCACCGCGCCGCCCCTCGTCCTGGTCACCGACCGCGAATCCCGGCTGATCGACCCCACCCGGGCGTACCACCTGGGCCGGGACCCGACCAGCGAGATCGTGCTGGACGACCCCCGGGTCTCCTGGCACCACGCGGTGCTGCGCGCCACCGACGACCACTGGCTGCTGGAGGACGTCGGCAGCACCAACGGCACCTACGACCAGGGCCAACGGATCGACCACGAGGACGTCGGCCCGGGCACCAGGCTGCGCTTCGGCGATCCGGCCACCGGCCCGTCCGCGACCTTCGCCGGCCTGCCCGACCCCGCCCCCGGCGAGCGCACGGTACTGCTCGCCCCGCAGAGCTCCGGCACCTTCCGCAGCCCGAGCGCGGTGCTGGAACTGCCCGGCCACACCCTGCGGATCGGCCGCGCCCCCGACAACGACCTGGTCCTGGACGACCTGGTGGTCTCCCGGCACCACGCCGAGCTGCGCGAACTGCCGGACGGCGGGCACGAGATCGTCGACCTGGACAGCCACAACGGCACCTACCTCAACGGCCGCCCGGTGCGCCGCGCCCCGGTCGGCCCGGCCGACCTGGTCGGCATCGGCCACTCCTCGCTCTGCCTGGCCGACGGCCGGCTGGTCGAGTACACCGACACCGGCGAGGTCTCGCTGGACGTCCAGCACCTGGTCGTCCGGGTCGGCCCGGACCAGCGGGTGCTGCTGGACGACGTGAGCTTCCCGCTCGCCGAGAAGGCCCTGCTCGCGGTGGCCGGCCCGAGCGGCGCCGGCAAGTCCACCCTGCTCAACGCCCTCACCGGGCTGCGCCCCGCCGACGAGGGCACCGTGCTGTACGACGGGCGCGACCTCTACCGCGACTACGCGGAGCTGCGCCGCCGGATCGGCCTCGTCCCCCAGGACGACATCCTGCACACCCAGCTGACCGTCCGCCGCGCCCTGTCGTACGCCGCCGAGCTGCGCTTCCCCGGGGACACCGCGAAGGAGGAGCGGGAGCACCGGGTCTCCGAGGTGATCGGCGAACTGGGCCTGGAGGCGCGGGAGCAGCAGGTCATCGCCAGCCTCTCCGGCGGCCAGCGCAAGCGGGTCAGCATCGCGCTGGAACTGCTCACCAAGCCCTCCCTGCTCTTCCTGGACGAGCCGACCTCCGGCCTGGACCCGGGCATGGAGCGCTCGGTGATGCACCTGCTGCGCGGCCTGGCCGACGACAGCCGCACGGTGGTCGTGGTGACGCACAGCGTGCTGAGCCTCAACGTGTGCGACCGCCTGCTGGTGCTCGCCCCCGGCGGCCGGACCGCCTACTACGGGCCGCCGACCGAGGCACTGGCGTACTTCGGCGAGGCGGAGTGGCCGGAGGCCTTCGAGGCCTTCGAGAACGACTCCGAGGGGCTCTGCCGGGAGCGCTTCCGCGCCTCGCCGCAGTACCAGCGGTACGTGACGGCCGAGGCGGCGCACCCGGTGAGCCCGGCGCGCCCACCGGAGCCGGCCGGGCGGGCCGGGCGGGCCGGGCCGCCCGTCGGCCGGGAGAAGCCGCAGGGCTGGTTCTCCCAGCTGGGCACTCTGGTGCGCCGGTACGCCGCGGTGCTCGCCGCCGACCGGCTGTTCCTGACCGTGATGATCGTGCTGCCGTTCATCATCGGCCTGATGTGCCGGGCGATGGCCGGCAGCCGGCTCACCTTCGAGAACGCCATCAACTGCCTGCTCACGCTCTGTCTCGGCGGGGTGCTCACCGGCTCGGCCAACGCGGTGCGCGAGGTGGTCAAGGAGCGCGCGATCTACCGGCGGGAAAGGGTGGTCGGCCTGTCCAGGTCGGCGTACCTGGTGTCGAAGGTGGTGGTGCTCGGCGCGGTCACCGTGGCGCAGGCCGCGGTGCTGACGGTGGTCGGCCTGGCCGGGGTCACGCTCACCGCGCGGCCCCGCCCGAACGCCCCGCCGCCGGTGACCAGCGGCGTGCTGATGCCCCAGCTGCCGGAGCTGATCGTCGCGATCGCGCTGCTGGCGTTCACCTCGATGATGCTGGGCCTGGTGGTCTCCGCGCTGGTCGCCAAGGAGGAGGCCACCATGCCGCTGCTGGTGCTCCTCGCGATCGTCCAGGTCGTGTTCAGCGGCCTGATGCTCCGGCTGCACGGCGTGCCCGGCCTGGAGCAGTTCGCCTGGCTGGTGCCGTCCCGGTGGGGCCTGTCGGCGATGGCCCGCACCGTCGACCTGAGCCGGCTCACCGTGCCGAGCTCGATCACCGCGGACCCGATGTTCCGCCCGGAGCGCACCGGGTGGCTGGTCTCGATGGGCGCGCTGGCCGCCCTCGCGGCGGCGTACGGGCTGGCGGTGCTCGCCCTGCTGCGGCGGCACGAGCCGACCGTCATGCGCAAGTAGCCGCCCCCGCCCCCGCCGGTAGAGTGGGAGACGAACTGAGGTGCGAATGCCGCTCGCGACCCCTGCCCCCCGGCACCGGTCGGCGCGGCGGAGGGAATGTAGCCGCCCATGGACGAGTTCGCGTTCCGCCCCACCCACGTCGCCCCGCCGGACGGCCTGGCGACCTGGACGGCGCCGGACCCGGCACGGCCCTCCGCCCGGCTCGACCCGCTGCTCCCGGTCCGGCTGATCGCCCGGCAGGGCGACTGGGGCCAGGTGCTCTGCTCCAACGGCTGGACCGCCTGGGTGGACGCCCGGCTGCTGGTCGTGCTGCCCCAGCCGCCCCCCGCCGCGGACGGGCCGCCCGCCCGCACCGCCGACCCCCGGCCCGCCCTCGCCGAGGCCGGGGCCGCACTGACCCGGCACCGCGCCCTGCTGGAGGACCTCGTCACGGGCGCCCTGGACCTGGAGTCCTTCCGGGAGCGCACCCGCGGCCTGCGGATCGGCCTGGTGGCGGACGGCGAGGAGCTCTGGGTGTTCGATCCGGTGCACGACCGCTGGTGCTACTGCGACGGGCTCCAGTTGCAGACCTACGCGGCCACCGACCGCCGGCCGGCCGTCGACCGGCAACCAGCTGTCGACCGGCAGGCGGCCACCGACCGGCAGGCGGCCACCGACCGGCAGGCGGCCACCGACCGGCAGGCGGCCGTCGGGCCCGCGGCCGCGCCGGGAGCCGCACCGGTGCCCGACCCGCAGGCGCAGGGCCCGTACGCGCCCACCCGGACGGTTGAGCCGTGACCCCCGCCGAACGGCCCCCGGCCACGGCCTCCGCCCAGATCCCGCCCTCGGCCTCGCCCTCGGCCCCAGCCTCAACCTCGGCCTCGGCCTCGGAAAGCGGGCTGCCCGCCGGCCTGGTCGGGCGGAAGGTGGCGGGCTACCGGCTGGAGCAGGAGATCGGGCGCGGCGGGATGGCGGTGGTCTACCGGGCCAAGGACCTGCGGCTCGGCCGGACCGTCGCGGTCAAGCTGCTGGCCCCCGAGCTGGCCCGCAACGAGGTGTTCCGGCAGCGCTTCATGCACGAGTCCGAGGCCGCCGCCGGCATCGACCACCCGCACATCGTCCCGGTGTTCGAGGCCGGGGAGCACGACGGCATCCTCTACCTGGCGATGCGCTACGTCGAGGGCGGCGACCTGCGCGCGCTGATCAACCGGGACGCCCCGCTCCCGATCGAGCGCGCCACCCGGCTGGCCCTGCAGATCGCCTCCGCCCTGGACGCCGCGCACGACCACCAACTGGTGCACCGGGACGTCAAGCCCGGCAACGTCCTGGTCGCCGCCGGCACCGACAGCGAGCACCCCGAGCACCTCTACCTGGCGGACTTCGGGCTCACCAAGAAGTCCCTCTCGCTCAGCGGGCTGACCAGCGTCGGCCAGATCGTCGGCACCCTCGACTACGCCGCGCCCGAGCAGATCTCCGGCCGGCCGTTGGACGGGCGCTGCGACCAGTACGCGCTCGGCTGCGTGGTCTTCGAGATGCTCGCGGGCACCCCGCCGTTCCGCCGGGAGAGCGACCTCGCACTGCTCTGGGCCCACCTCAACGACCCGCCGCCCGAACTGCACCGGCACCGCCCGGACCTCCCCGAGGCGGTCGACGCCGCGGTGGCCCGCTCGCTCGCCAAGACACCCGGGGAGCGGTACGACAGCTGCCTGCAGTTCGTCGCCGAGCTGCGCGCGGCCAACGGGCCCGCGCCCTGGACGGCGGACGGCCCGCCCACCCGGGTCGTCCCTGCGGTCGCCCGGGCCCCCGGCCCCACCCCGGTGCCGGACCCGCCCGCCTGGGCCGGCCCGGTCGTCCACCCGCCGTACCGGGACCGTCAGGGCCTGTCCTAGGGAGCCGTCGACCATGAACGCCGTGAGCCAGGTCTTCGCCATGCTCGCCGCCGCGATCCACCTCGTGGTGTGGCCGCTGGAGAGCTACCTGTACGGGCACCCGAGGGTGCGCTACCTGCTCACCGGCAGCACGGCGGACGCCCCGGAGGTCCGGCTGTGGCGGTTCAACGTCGGCTTCTACAACCTGTTCCTGGCCCTCGGGCTGGTCACCGGGCTGGTCCTGCTGCACACCGGGCATTCCGGGGCGGGGCGGCCGGTGATCCTCTACATCGCGGCCTTCATGGTCGCCGGCGGGACGACGCTGTTCGTCTCGGAGCCGAAGCTGTGGCGCGGCGCGCTCGGCCAGGCGCTCCCGGCGGCGGCCGTCCTGCTCGCCGAACTGCTCTGAGGCCGGGGCGGCTGTCGGGGCGGAGCGGGCGCCGGGGCGGGTGTCGGGATCCGCTCCGGGCTCAGCCGCCCGGGCCCGCTCCGCTGCCCGCCGCTCCGCCGCTCGCTGCGGCGCCCTTCCCGGTGACCTCGCCGGTGACCTCCCCGGGGTGCCGCACCCGGGCCGCCAGCAGCGCCCCGAGCAGTCCGGTCAGCAGCCCCCAGCCGGCCGCCAGCGGCACCGCCGTCCACAGCTCCGGGCGCAGCGTCAGGCTGCCGCTGCCCAGCGCCGACACCGGGTTGTCCCCGCCGAGCACCGCGCCGAGCAGGTCCCCCAGTCCGCCCTGGCCGAGGCCGACGCCGAGCACGGACAGCCCGTAGTCGGCGTCCATCCGGGTCCACAGGCCCACCAGCAGCACGGTGACGGCGGTGGCCAGCGCGAAGCGGACGGAGTGCTGCCAGAGCCGGACGCCGCGCGGCGAGCGGCGGGCGGCCAGGAAGGCGGCGGCGGTCAGCAGCACGGCGGCCACCGGCAGCAGCCACCAGCTGCGCGCGTCGTGGTCGGCCAGGGTGCCGAGGTCGATGGTCGCCTCCTTCCCGCCGGGGGCGCGCAGCACCGCGCTGAGCGGTTGGGGGACGGGCAGGCCGAGCGCGCCGACCAGCCGGCCGTGCCAGACGGCACCGAGGCCGAGACCGAAGGCCAGCCAGACCAGGTCGGGCAGGGCGAGCAGCAGCACGGCCATGGTCGAGCGGGCGTTGCCGTGCACGAGCGCGGTGACGCCCCCGGCCACCGCGCCGATCGCGACGTACCCGAGCAGGACCGCCCAGAGCGCGAACGCGGCCGGGCGGACGGCGAGTTGGTAACGCAGCAGGCCGCGCGGCAGCGGCGCCCGGCGAGAGACCGCGAAGACCGCGGCGAACACCAGCAGCAGCCAGGCCAGCCCGATGCCGATGGTGGTGGCGCCGTCCGCGTGGAAGCCGACCTCCGGGGTGAGCCCGAGCGCGCCGCCGATGGTCTCCACCAGACTGCCGCCGAGCTGAATCACGAAGGTGTGCTTGGCGGTGACGGTGATCACCACCAGGGCGATCAGCCAGAGCACCACCGTCCGGGCGATCCGGCCCAGCAGTTCACCGCCGCCCGCGACCGCGCGGAACCGCAGTTGACGCAGGAACACCTCGGAGATCACCACCGCACCGACCAGCGAGACGCTCAGCGGCATCGCACTGACCCCGGCGTCCACCGCCGCGAAGCTGCCCGCGCCGCCGTCGAGTTGGACCGAACCGCCGACGGCCAGCGCCAGCGTCGCGGCGAGCACCGGCGGGAAGCCGCCCGCCGGGAGGTCGCTCGCGCCGGCCAGCCAGAGGCCCAGCGCGGCCACCGCCGCCATCGCGACGAGACCGGCCAGCACCACGGCGAGCGCGTCCAGCCAGCCGCGGACGACTCCGGGCGGGCCGGCGGCCCCGGTGGTGGGCTGCTGCATGCCGCCTCCCTCTGCTCGAACGGGCCTGGTCCGTTCCCAGGGTGACCGACTGCCGCGGGGCACGCTCGGCGACGGCGGGGCCACCTGCTGTTGCGGCGAACGGGGCGCCGGGGGAGAAATGGAACCCAGTGGCAGGAGCTTCCCGTGCCGACCGTACGTGTCGGCCGCCTGCGAAACGGAGCCTCGATGAGTTCCCAACCGCCCCCGTCCGGCCCGCCGAGCGAGCCGCCCTACGGCCCGCCCTCCGGTCCCCCGTCCGGCCCGCTGGCCGGTCCCCCCTCGGGTGGCGGCACGGGCGGACCACCGTCCGTACCGCCGCCGCCCTCCGGCCCGTCGGGGCCGTCCGGGGGCGGTGGGGGTGGCTCCAGCGCGGGCAGCGGGCGCGGTCCGCGCACGCCGTGGTGGCGCTCAAGGAAGGGGCTGTCGGTCGCGGCGGGCGTGCTGGTGGCGGCCGTGGTGGCGACGGTGCTGATCGTCAACAACCAGGGCGGCAAGAACGAGGCCGTCCCGACCGCCAACGAGGTCGCCCTCCAGACCCCGGCCGACCCCGGACCGGCGCCGTTCACCCCATCGGTGGAAACCCAGGGCGTGAGTGCCCCGGCCCCCGCTCCCACCAGCACGGCGCCGCAACCGGGCGGCACCTCCAAGGCCGGCTCCCCCGCCGTCCTGCACAGCGTGCAGGGCAGCTCGGCCGGGCTGTACGGCGGGACGATGAACCGGCCCAGCTGTGACACCGAACGGCTGATCGGCATGGTCTCCAGCGGTGACGCCGGACGGGCCTGGGCCTCGGCGGCGGGCATCGATCAGTCCGCGATCCCGTCCTACCTGCGCTCGCTGACCTCGGCGTACCTGCGGGTGGACAGCCGGGTGACCAACCACAGCTACAAGAGCGGCGCCGTGGTCGAGTACCAGTCCGTGCTGCAGGCGGGCACCGCCGTCCTGGTGGACGCCCAGGGCGTGCCCCGGGTGCGCTGTGCCTGCGGCAACCCGTTGAAGCCGGCGGTGCTGGTGAGCAACGCCAAGTACACCGGGAAGGCCTGGACGGGCTTCGAGCCGACCACGCTGATCGTGGTGGTGCCGGCCCCGCAGCCGGTGACCGAGATCATCCTGGTGAACATCGAGACGGGCGGCTGGTTCTCCCGGCTGACCGGTCGGATCGAGGTGGTGGACAAGCGCACCGAGCCGCCGAAGCAACTGGTGCCGGGCGTTCCGCCGCCCATGCCGTGGAAGCCCACGTCGCCGACGGCGACGGCCTCGACCTCGGGCGCGACGTCCTCCGGCGCCACCTCCTCGGGGGCGACCTCCTCGGGCGCGACCTCCTCGACCTCGGGAGCGACCTCCAGCGGCGCCACCTCCTCCGGCGCGACCTCCAGCGGCGCCACCTCCAGCGGCGCGACGTCCAGCGGCGCGACCTCCTCCGGTGCCTCCACCGGGACGGGCTCGGCCTCGGCGACCTCGTCGACCACCTCGGGCAAGCCGTCCGAGAGCACCGCGACAACGCACTCCTCGTCCGCGTCGACGCTCAGCGAGGCACCGACCAGCAAGACCACCACGACCGGGACCGGCACGACCTCGTCCGGCACCACGACCTCGACCGGCACGACGACCTCGACCGGCACCGCGCCGAGGACACCGACCGCGACCTGTGCGAGCACGGCGCCGTCGACCCTGCCGCCCTGTCCGACCACGCCCTGACGCAGTCCCGAGCCGGAGCCCCGCCGCCACCGTCCGTCCGTCGGCCGGTGGCGGCGGCACGTCTCAGGGCAGCAGCACCTTCGCGTCGTCCGGGCCGAGCAGCCGCCCGTCCGCCGAGCGCACCTCCACCGGGGCGACCGGGGCGCCCGAGGCGCGGTCGACCAGCCGGGCCCGGGGCTCGCCCTCGGCGAAGAACCACTCGTCACCCCACTGGCGCAGCGCGGTGATCACCGGGAACAGCGCGCGGCCCTTCTCGGTGAGCAGGTACTCCTGGTAGGGGCTGCCGTCGGCGGCCGGGGCGAGTTCGAAGACCCCGGTGGCGACCAGGTTGGTGAGCCGCGCCGACAGGATGTTCCTGGCCAGCCCCAGGTTCTTCTGGAACTGCCCGAAGCGGCGCAGCCCGTCGAAGGCGTCCCGGACGATCAGCAGCGTCCAGCCGTCGCCGACCACGTCGAGCGGGCGGGCGACCGGGCAGGTCGACTCCTCGTGCGTGGTGCGTTTCGGCACTTCGTCCCACCTCTCGACCGGTCGGCGGCCAGCGTACCGCCGAACCAGTGGTTGCTCATTGAAACCAGGGTATGCCAGGGTGGCGCAGTAGCACTTTGAAACCACTGCTGCCCGTCGAGGGGTTCCCGCTCATGACCTCCCCTGCTCCCACCGGCCCGCCCACCACCGACCTGACGCACGCGACGCACGCGGCCACCCCGCCGCGCGGCCTGTCACCGGCCGCGGCCTGGCTGCTCTCCGTCACGTGCGGCCTGGCCGTCGCCAACGTCTACTACTCCCAGCCCCTGCTGGACCTGATCGCCCGGGACTACGGCATCGCCCCGGCCACCGTCGGCCTGGTCGGCACCCTCACCCAGGTCGGTTACGGGCTCGGCCTGCTCCTGCTCGTCCCGCTCGGTGACCACGTCGACCGCCGTGCCCTGACCACCGCCCAACTCGGGTTGTCCGTGCTCGCCCTGCTCGCCGTCGCCGTCGCACCCTCCACTCCGCTGCTGCTGGCCGCGATGGCGGCCGTCGGGGTGCTGGCCGTCGTCGCCCAGGTCGTCGTCGCCCACTCCGCCTCGCTCGCCGCGCCCGGCGACCAGGGCCGGGTGGTCGGCACCGTCACCAGCGGCATCGTGGTCGGCATCCTGCTCGCCCGCACCGTCGCCGGGACGATCGGCGACCTGGCCGGCTGGCGCGCCGTCTACCTCGCCTCCGCCGTCGCGACCGGCGCCATGGCCTTCGCCGTCGCGGCCGTCCTACCGCCCGAACGCCGCAGCCCGGCGGCCCGGCGGATCCGCTATCTGCGCCTGGTCGGCTCGGTGTTCACGCTCTTCGCCGAGGAGCGCGTACTGCGCGTGCGCGCCGTGCTCGCCCTGCTCACGTTCACCTCCGTCACCGTCCTGCTCACCCCGATGGTCCTCCCGCTCGCCGCACCGCCCTTCGAGCTCAGCCACACCCAGATCGGCCTGTTCGGACTGGCCGGCGCCGCCGGGGCGCTCGGCGCCGGGCACGCGGGACGCCAGGCCGACCGCGGCCGCGGCCACGCCGAACGCACCGCCGGCCTCGGCCTGGTGGCCATGCTCGCCGCCTGGCTCCCGGCCGCACTGCTGCCCCACTCGGTGTGGTGGCTGGTGCTCGCCGTGGTCGTCATCGACTACGGCCTCCAGTCCGTGCACGTGGTCAACCAGCACCTCCTCTACCAAGTCCGTCCCGAGGCCCGGAGCCGCCTGACCGCGGGCTACATGCTGCTGTACTCCGTCGGCTGCGGAGCGGGCGCCATCGCCTCCACCCTGGTGTACGACCAGGGCGGTTGGCACGCTGTCTGCGCGCTCGGGGCCGCCACCAGCCTCGCCGCGCTCGCGTACTGGCGCACCGCCAAGGACGGTTGACGCCCGCTCACCGCCCCGGCAGCGGAGCGCCTGCGGTCGGCGGCACCGGCTCCAGAACCTCGCGCAGGGCGCGGATCCCCCGCCGCCACGCCCGGTCGGACCCCGACTCGCCCCACAGCTCGGCCAGTTCGGACCCCTCCGCCACCACCCGGTCCAGCGCCGCCACCGCCGGCGCGCGC
Source organism: Kitasatospora sp. NPDC029367 (assembly GCF_055569135.1). Taxonomy (NCBI): domain Bacteria; kingdom Bacillati; phylum Actinomycetota; class Actinomycetes; order Kitasatosporales; family Streptomycetaceae; genus Kitasatospora; species Kitasatospora sp. NPDC029367. The sequence continues at coordinate 40,605 of NZ_JBVHYH010000016.1, read as the reverse complement.
AGGTCGCCGGGCAGCCCGGGTATCGGCTCGGCCGGGCCGTAGGCGGTCGTCACCGCCGTACCGCCGGGGCACTGGGCGGCGACCAGCGCCGCCGCCGCGACGGCCTCCGCGCCCTCGTCGTCGTCCAGGTACTCCGACCCGCGGGCGGCGCGGTCCAGCGCCACCCGGACGAGCGCCGCCCGCTCGCCCGGCGCGGCGTCGTCCAGGCCGCCGGCGAAATCCGCCGCGGTGTCGTTGTCGAAGTAACCGGTGCCCCAGGTCCCCATCGTGATTCCCCTCGTGTTCGTCTGCAGATGGATGCTTGCACGCACCACTGACAATTCGGGCGGTGCGCGGAAATCCGCTGGTCGACGACGTGACGATGGGGCAGGGTTCAGCCATGGACACTCAGGGGCTGGACGAGGACGGGTACATCGCGCGGGAGGGCTCGCTGGAGCGCGTCCGGCCGGAGTTCACGCCGGTGGTCGACGCCGCCCGGGCGCGGATCGCCGCCGCCTTCGGCCCGGACCGCCTGCACGGCGCCTACCTGTACGGCAGCATCCCGCGCGGCACCGCGGTCCCCGGCGTCTCCGACCTCGACCTGCTGCTGGCCCTGCACCGGGAGCCCACCCCCGACGACCGGCGCGCGGCCGACGCCCTCGGAGCCGGCCTCGACGCGGACTTCCCGCAGGTCGACGGCGTCGGCGTGCTCCTGTTCGGCACCGGCACGCTGCTCAGCGAGCTGGAACGGCACGACCTGGGCTGGTTCGTCGCCTGCCTGTGCACCCCGCTGCTCGGCGAGGACCTCGCCGAGCAGCTCCCCCGCTACCGCCCGGACTCGCTGCTCGCCCGCGAGACCAACGGCGACCTCGCGCTCGCCCTCCCCCGCTGGCGCGAGCGACTGGCCGCCGCCGACACGGACGCCCAGCTCACCGCGCTCAGCCGCGCGGTCTCCCGCCGACTCGTCCGCACCGGCTTCACCCTGGTCATGCCCCGCTGGGGGGGCTGGACCAGCGACCTCACCGTCTCCGCCGAGGCCTTCGCCGCCCACTACCCCGACCACGCCGACCGGATGCGCCTGGCCGCCGCCGTCGCCCGCACCCCCACCACCGACCGCGCGGTCCTGGCCGCCCTCATCGACGGACTGGCCCCCTGGCTGGCCGCCGAGTACTCCGCCGTCCACGGCGAGAAGGCCCCGCGCCCCTGACCGGCGGGAGGGGAGCCCGGCCGGTCCGCCGTGCGCCGAGCGCGGCCGCCCGCCCGGTGCGGCGCTCGGCCGGCCGCCGTACCCCGGTGACGCACCCCGGTGACGCTCCTCAGTGACGCACGCCGGTGGCACTCCCCCGGTGAGGCGCGGTCACCGGCCGGGCCGGTGACCGCGCATCGCCCCGCTCAGTCCACGCAGGGGATCCCGCCGGCCTTCACCGCCGGCCCCTGCATCGGCAGCCCGGCGGCCGGGTCGGCGGAGCCGTCGGCCGGCGCGGGGGCGCCCGAAGCGGGCGCGGCCGGGGTGGGGGTCGCGGTCCGGGCGGCGGCGAGGGTGACCAGGACGTGGCCCGCCGGGACGGCCGAGGACGGGCCGGCGGTGACGCCGTACCGGGCGGCGAGCGCCTGGGCGTCCGCCTTGGCGCCGGTGCCGTAGGCCACGGTGGTGGTGCGGATCCGCCCGGGCGCGTCGCCGATCCGGCCGGCCTGGTAGCCGAGGTCGACCAGCGCCTTGGACTCGGTGGCGGCGGCACCCGCGCCCGCCGCCGCGTTGACGTCGACCACGGACTTGGGTGCGGCGCTGGGCGAGGGCGAGGGCGGGGCCGTCTCGCCCGGGGTGTCGCCGGGTGCCGCGGCCGGGGCGGCGGGCGCCTGCTCCCGGCTGAACAGCTGCCGGACGATCTTCTTGATCAGGTCCGGGTTGACGGTGTTGACCTCCTGCCCGCCGATGGTCTTGAACCCGGTGATGGGCAGGGTGTTGAACTCGACGTTGCCGCCGGTGAGGTTGGGCGCCTGCTGGGCGAAGTCGAGGATGTTCCACTCGTTGTCGATCACGACGTCCTTCTTCACCACCCCGAACAGCTTCTGCATCTGTCCGAAGTCGTTGAGGATGCCCTGCTGCTTGAGCTTGTACTCGACCGAGGAGATGAACGCCTGCTGCCGGTGGGTGCGGTCGAGGTCGCCGTTGGTGAGGTGGTGGCGCTGGCGGACGAAGGACAGTGCCTGGGCGGCGTCCAAGGAGCTGATCCCGGCGGGCAGTTTGAGGCCGGTGCCGCCGCCCTCGTGCGCGGCGGTCCGGGCGATGATCGGATCGTCGACCGGGTGGTTGAGGCAGACCTGGATCGGTTCCACGGCCTTGGCGATGTCGTAGAAGCCGATCAGGTTGACCTCGGCGAAGTGGTCGATCGGGACGTCCAGGAAGCTCTGCACGGTCTGGATCGTGGCCGAGCGGCCGGCCTCCCGGCTCTGCCGTTCCAGATCCGCCTTGGAGAGGCCCTTGCCCGCGAGCTTCGACTCGGCGGCCTCCTTGGCGATGCCGTAGGCCTCCTTGATCTTGTGCATCTTGCCGTCGGCGCCGGCGGTCTGCACGTAGTCGTCGCGCGGCACGGACAGCGCGGTCACCTTCCCGCCGTTGGCCGGGATGTGCAGCACGATCAGGGCGTTGGTGTTGTAGCCGCCGATCTCGCTGGAGCCGGCGTGCAGTTCGTCCTCGACGAACTGCTTGGGCAGGTCGTTGCCGTCCATGTCCTTGCGGCTGTCGAGGCCGATCAGCAGCAGGTTGACGGACTTGTCCAGGTGCGGCGGGGCGTTCTTCTTCGCCTCGTTCAGCGCACCGGACTTGATCATGCCGTCGTCCAGGCTGCGGTACTCGTACCAGGTGAAGCCGCTGGCGCCGAGCACGGCGGCCGAGACGGTGCAGGCCAGGGTGCGGCCGGCCACGGTCAGCGGGGCGGAGCCTCGGCGCGGGGACCGGCCGCGCGGGCGCTTGGCGCGATTGGTGTGGTTGGTGCGGTTGGTGCGCTCAGCCACGGCGGCCCCTTCCGCTCGGGGCTCCGGCCCTGGGGGGCCGGCGGCGGTCCAGCACCGTGCGCACCACGATCACCAGCAGTGCGACCGCCAGCGCCGTCGCCATCACCGGGAACGCCCCGACCACCCAGCGCACCGCGCCGGTGCCCAGCCCCTTGCCCTGGTACTTGGCGGGATCGGCCGCGTACTCGACGCCCGAGGCCGTCAGCAGCACCACCACGGGGGTCGCGGTCAGCACCCACCAGCGGCCGCTCCGGCTGCACAGCACCGCCGCGACGCCGGTGCCGAGCACCGCGCCGACCGCGAACAGGATGCCGACGCCGGGGCCGCCCAGTTCGTCGCCGATCCCGCCCAGCAGCGGCAGCCCGACCGCGGCGAGCGCGGCGACCGCTCCGCCGCGCCGACGGGCCTGGTGCCTGCGGCGCGAGGCCCCGGCGCGCTGGGTGCGGGTCTCCCGCGACGGGTCGGGGTCACCGCCGGCCGCGCGGGAGCGCTGGGCAGGCACGGCGGGGTCCTCGGTGCGAGGTCCCGCGTCCTGGTACGGCGTTCTCGCCCGCTGGCCGGCCATGCGCACTTCCCTCGATCGTTTCGGCTGCGGCGGCGCGACCACGCCGCCCGTCGTGCCGGGACGCCATCCGTCCGCCGGCAATTCCCGCTGTCTACAGGCCTGTAGAGGCTGGTCTGGAGCATACAAACCCATTTCGGCAAAGTCACTCGCCGCCGTTCCGCAGCGGCGGGCCGCCCGGCCGCCCCTCGTTAGGATGACCATGATCCCCGCCACGTCGGCACACCAACAGGAACGCACAAGAGGAGTAGAGCGTCACCATGTTTGAAAGTCTTAAGAACATCGCGGACAAGGCCACCGACCTCGCCCGCGAGCACAGCGACGTGCTCGGGCAGGGCCTGGAGAAGGTCGGCGACGTGATCGACGACCGCACGGACGGCAAGTACAGCGGGCAGATCGACACCGGTGTCGAGAAGGCGAAGGACTTCCTGCGCAACCTCGACGGCGACGCGAAGTCCGCCGAGTAGCACCGGCCGGGCCTCCCGCGGGGCGCGAGCGGCCGTACGGCGGTCGAACTGGATGACGGGCGAACGGGGAGGGTCGACGGCGGTGAGCGAGGAGCAGAAGGGTCCGCGCTGGGGGCGCTGGATCGTGATCGGCGTGCTGGCGGCGGCCGGGTGGGGCATCGTCCGCAGCGGTGGCCACGAACCCGGGGCCGCTTCGGCGACGCCCTCGTCCTCGTCCTCGTCGTCCGCCGCCGCCCCGTCGTCGGCCGGATCCGGCGGGCCGTCGGCGGCCCCGTCGAAGCCCTCCGGCCCCTACGAGCCCGCCGACTACGCGGCGCCGGTGCGCCAGTACGCGGCCGAGGCCGGGGTCAACCCCCAGCTGCTGATGGCGATCCTCTACAACGAGGCGTACAAGCCGCACGACCCCGACTTCGAGCGGGCCTGGCAGCGCAACAAGCCGGACGCCGCCTTCGGCATCGCCAACATGCACCGGGCCGCCTTCGACGACACCAAGCCGGGCCGCCCGTTCGCCTCCCGCCGCTGGGAGGAGCTGCCGGACGACCGCAACCTGGCCGTCCAGGCAGCCGCCTGGCACCTCCACGACCTCGCCGAACAGCTCCCCGCCAAGGTGAGCGCCCCACTGAACAAGGACGAGCTGCTCGCCCTCGGCTACAACGCCGGGGCGGGCAACATGCTCGCCTTCGCCCGGGGCGTCAAGATCGGCCCGCAGGCGCAGTCCTACCTGGACCGCCTGCACGACAACTGGGCGAAGTCAGGCGAGGCCGTGAAGCAGCGGTGACGGCCGGTCAGCTCACGCCGAGCTGGGCGGCCCACTTGGCGCGCCAGGCGAGCGCGTCGGCGACGCCCTCGGCGAGGGTGCGCCGCGGCGTCCAGTCGAGCAGTTCGCGGGCGGCGTCGACGGAGGCGTAGCAGCCGATCACGTCGCCCGGGCGCGGGCCGGCCTCGCGCACGTCCAGCTCGGTGCCGACGGCCTGTTCGAAGGCAGCGACCAGCTCGCGGACGGTGGTGCCCTCGCCCGTCCCGACGTTGATCGCCCGGAAGCGGTCGGCCGCATCGGGGGCGATCACCTCGTCGAACCGGAGCAGTGCCGCGACGTGGGCCTCGGCCAGGTCCTGGACGTGGACGTAGTCGCGGATGCCGGAGCCGTCCCGGGTCGGCCAGTCGACGCCGGTGACGGTGAACGGGGTGCCCTCGGTGTGGGCCTCGATCAGCTTGCCCAGGGCGTGGCTGGGGTTGAGGTTCTGCAGACCGGTGCGCAGCCGGGAGTCGGCGCCGACCGGGTTGAAGTACCGCAGGGTGATGACCCGCTGCCGCTCGGCGCCCTCGCCCCGGGTCCAGTCCTGGAGCACCTGCTCCATCATCAGCTTGGTGCGGGCGTACGGGCTGTTCGCCTCGAGCGCGGAGTCCTCGTCGACCCGGCCGTCCGGGGTGGGCGCGTAGATCGAGGCGGAGCTGCTGAACACCACCCGGGTGCAGCCGTGGCGCTGGAGGCCGTCGAGCAGTTCGACGGTCTTGGCGACGTTCTCCCGGTAGTAGAACAGCGGCTTGGCCACCGACTCCGGGACGACGATCCTGGCCGCGCAGTGCACGGTCGCGTCGATGTCCGGGTGTTCGGTGAAGATCCGGTCCAGCAGGGCGGCGTCGGCGATGTCGCCCTGGTAGAAGACGCGGTTCTCCACGAACTCGGCGCGGCCCTTGGACAGGTCGTCCAGGACGACCGGGGTGATGCCCCGGTCCAACAGGACCGAGGCCACCGTGCTGCCGATGAAGCCGGCACCGCCGGTGATCAGGACCTTCCTCATACGCGGATGCTCCCTTGCGATCGGCCGGGCGTCCGGTGACGCCCGGTGATCGCTCAGACGTGCCTCGTGCGCCACAAGGTTCCCGGTTTGCCGTGCGGCATGGATCACGGGTCGCCGACGGCCGGCCGGGGCGGCGCCGCGCTCCGGTCCGTCAGCGGCGGGCGCGTCCGCGCAGCCAGAAGCCGGTGCCGACCAGCAGCACGGCCGCGGCGGCGGTGCCGATGGCGGCCCAGGTGGTGGCGTCGTCGGTGCTCTCGTGGGCGGGCCCGGCGGTGGTGGCCGCGGCGGCCAGCACGGTCGGGCCCGCGGTGGGCGTGGCGCCGGACGCGGCGGAGGCGGAGGAGCTGGCGGAGGCGGAGGCCGAGGCGTTGGCAGACGTGGAGGCCGGGGAGGCAGAGGCGGCCGCGTCCAGCAGTGCCGGGTCGCTGATCGCCGCCGGCTCGACGTCGAGTTCCCGCTCGCCGTGGCCCAGCGAGGGGAAGGCGCAGTCGACGGAGATCTTCCAGTGCCCGGCGGGCAGCAGCTCCCGGGTGGTGTAGGTGCCCGGGCGGCCCGGCACGGCGACCAGTCGCCAGGGGCCGACGGTCCGGCCGTCGGCGGCGGTCGCGGAGAGCGTGCCGGCGAACTCCTCGGTGACCGGGTCGTGGTCGTTCTCCCAGGTGGCGACGGTGCTGATCCGGCCGTCCTGCTGACCGGTCACATCCAGGTGGACGGTGTCACCGTGGGCGGCGGCGGGTGCGGCGGTGGGCAGGACGGTGACGGCGGCGAGGGCTAGGGAGGCGAGCAGCGGGCGGGTGCGGGTTCGCATGGCGGGCGGTCCTCGGCGGGTGGGGTGAGGGTTCGTGGAGCGGCGGCGCCGGGTGCGACCGCCATCCGGTGATGGCGGTCGCACCCGTGGTGCGGGGTCGTACACAGTGGTACGGGGTGGTGGTGCGGGATCGTGCGGTCGTACCGGCTACGAGGTCTTCAGCAGCGACCAGTCCTGGTACGGCCGGCCGTTCGGCTGCTGCAACTCCAGCAGCCAACCACCGTAGTACCAACGGTCGCTGAGCCCGAGCACCAGGCCGGTCCCGTCGGCGGTGAGGGTGAACCCGCCGTCGGTGGCGGCGAGTTGCCACTTCTGGGCGGCGGCGTCGGAGCACGGCTGCTGCGCCACGTACTGTCCGGCCACCGGGGTGCCGCCGAGCTGCAGGCACTTGCCCGAGCGCGCGGACTTGATCCGCAGTGCGCCGTTGCCGGCGTCCTCGAACTGCCACTTCTGGTTGGCGTAGCCGGTGCGCTGGTAGCCGATCGCCACGGTGCCGTCGTTCATCGAGCTGCCCCACAGGTCGGCGGCCTGGCCGGTGAGGCCGTTGACCATGCTGTAGCGGGTGCCGGGCTGCGGGCGGCCGGCGTCGGCGAGGGTGCGGAAGTTCGCCGCGCGGCCGGGCTTGCCGACCGTTCCGGCGGCGTCGCGGACGGCGACGGCCACGGTGTAGCCGGTGCCGGGCGCCAGCCGGACCACGCCGACCACGGTCGAGCGGACGGTGCCGATGGTCTCGCCGTTCAGCTGGACGTCGTAGCCGGCGGCGGCGGGAACCGCGTTCCAGCTCAGCATGACCGAGTTCTGGGTGATCTGACTAGTCGTCACATCGGGGCCGGTGCCGCCCGGGGCCGGGGTCCTGGTCGGCGACGGGGAGCCGGTGGGCGTGGCGGTGGGGCCGCCGGTGGGCGTCGGGGACGGCGAGGGCGTGCGGGTGGGCGTTCCCGTGGGGGTCGGGCCAGCGGTCTGGGTCGGAGTCGGGGTCGGAGTCGGGGTGGGGTTCGGACCGGTCCCGCCGCCGTTGCCCGCGATGAGGAAGCGGTTGTTCGCGACGTTCCAGTGCGTGGCCAGGTAACTGCCGGGCGCCGGCGAGGTGTTGTAGTAGTCGTCGTGGTTGCAGTCGAGCCGGTCGTCATGCGCGCGGTCCGCGCAGGCGATCCGCATCTGCGGGTAGTACGGGGCATCCGAGTAGCACATGATGTCCCACTCGTCCGTGCAGTGACCGGCCTTGCTGGAGTTGGGTGCACTGTTGTTCACCGCGCCCAGGTTGTGGCCGAGTTCGTGCGCGGCGGTGCTCCCGCTCCAGCAGCCGGAGTCGGTCCGGCCGTACGAGGGGCCGAAGTTGCTGAGGTTGTCCTGGCCCGGGCGCTCGTCACCGGCGAAGGTACCGATCCCGCAGTACACCTTGGCGTCGGTGAACATCATGTACTTGCGGTCCTTGCGGTTGAACCCCTGCGCGGCCAGGGCGCGGTTGCTCGCGTTGAAGTCCTGGATCTCGGAGTCGGCGATCTGCACGTTCAACACCGAGGCCGTGCAGTCGGGTTCGGTGACGAAGCGGACGTGCCGCACACCGCCGGTCTCGGCGGCGCTGGCGTTGTAGATGACGTCGACGTCCGCCGCCCACTTCTTGAAGGAGGACAGGTACTGGGCGAACCGGTCGTTGCCGGGGGTGTGCACGTACACCACCTGGACGCGGTTGCCGCTGCTGCCGTCACCCTCGCAGACCAGGCCCGATCCGGCGGCCGGGGCGGCGGCGGGCGGGGCGGCGGCGTCCTGCCCGGCGGAGCCCTGGCCGGCCTCGCTGAGCAGCGCCTTCCGGGCGGCGTCCAGGACAGGGGCGCCGCCCTTCAACAGGTCAGCGGCGGAGGGGGGTTGGGATCCGGTGGGCGGGGTCAGCTCGGGCACCCGGGCGGCCGGGGCGGCGACCGGCGGAACGTCCTTGTGGATGTCCACGTCCTTGGGCGGCGCGTCCGGGCCGTGGCTGCACTGGGCGCTGCCGGTGACCTCCAGCATGTTGCCGCAGCGGTCACCGGTCGGCAGGTTCAACCCCGCGTAGACCAGCCCGCGGTCGGGCTGGTCCTTGGGTATCGCCTTGGGCGGAGCGGCCTTCTCGTCCCGCTTCGGGGCGGGCGCCCTGGTGGCGCCCTCGGCGGTGCCGGTCTCCCCCGGGCCACCGTCGTCCGCGACCGCGTCGAGCGGCGCGTCCGCCGCCGTGACGGTGCTGCGCATCGCCCCGGGCTCCAGCGCGGTGCGCAGGCCCAGGGTGCCCACGACCAGTGCGGCCGCGACCGCCACGGCGGCCAGGGCGCTCCTGCGGGTGAGCCTGCGGCGCCTGCGCCGACGGAGTTCGCTGCTCCGGTGTCCCATCGCGTTCCTTTCCTCGTGCGACGGTCCGGGCCCCGTGGTGAGGGGCCCGAACCTTCCGACACGAGGGAGAGCGGGTGGGGCGGCGGGGAATAACAGAAACCTCTTGCGAAATTCCCGGGCCCGTTCGAGCCGGGGCAAGACGCGGCGAGACGAGGCGAGGCAACGCGCGGCAGGGCGGGGCGCGGCAGGGCGGGGTGGGGCCCAGCCGCCCGGGCGGCAAGGTGCCGGGGAGCGCACTCGGGGGGTACGCGCTCCCCGGCACAGGGGTGGTGGCGGCCACCCGGCCGGAACCCCCGGAGCCTGCGCCCCGGCGGCCGTGTCGAATGCTAGACCTCCCGCCGGGCGTCGACCAGCGCCCAGGACAGCGAAGTTTCCGCCTCGGACATGCCATCGCCATACGGGACATGACGATCCGTCACTTGGCTCACTCCAGCCCTCACCCCGGCCCCCGCGCCGACCGTCAGGCCGCGACCTCCACCCGGGCCGAGCCGCCGAGCCCCGGACCGGAGACCGCCGAATCAGCGACCACCGGATCAGCGACCATCGGACCACTCACCGCCCCCGCCGCACCGCGGCCGCCGCGCAACCGGGCCAGCCCGGCGGCGAGCACCGCCCGGTCCCCGGCGAGCCACACCCGCAGCGCGGCGGAGAGCGCGGCACTGGCCGGGCCCGCCGACGGCCCGCCGGTACGCACCAGCCGCTCGCCGAGCAGCGGCAGCAGGTCCGCGACCGGCGCAGGCAGCCAGAGGGTGACCGCACAGGGCGCGGGCCGGGCCAGGACCCGCAGCAGCGGCAGCACCGAACCGTCGTCGTGCAGCGAGGGGATGACCTCCAGCAGCCCGTCGACCGCGACGCCGGAGACGTCGCCGCCGTGGCCGCGCGCGAGGTCCCGCAGCAGCGCCCGCTCGGCGGCCGTGATCCGGACGGTCAGCATGACCTCGTCATCGCAGTCCATGGTCCCGTTCCCCTGTCGTGGAATTGGTGGAGTCTGGAGGGTCGTGGAGCCCGGCGGGCGGTGCGGTCCGACGGGGCGGTGCGGTACAGGCGGGCAGTGCGGTACAGGCGGGCGGTGCGGTACGGGGCATTCCTGCCCCGCGACCGCCGTCCACTACCGGCGTTATCAGGCCGTAGTGCCCGCCGTAGCGGCGGTGGAGCCCCCGGGGGCGGCGGGCCGGGAGAGCTCGGCCGCCCTCGGGGGCGGCGCGGCAGACGAACGGGCGCCCGGGCAGCCGGCGGGCCGGTGGCGCAGACGGGTCATCGGATTCCTCCTTCTCCGCCCACCATGCTGGCCCTCCCGCGGCCGTGCGGCGAGGGTCCAAAGACCCTCCCGTCGGGACCCGTACGGGCCGCCGGGAAGATGGCATCGGTGCAGGTCAGGGCAGTGGGAGTGAGCCGGCCTGGGGCCGACAGGCGGGCCGGGCGGCCGACCCGACGGAGGCACGGGCGCGAGGCCGGCACGATGCTCGTCCGTTGGAGTGATCCGGGCGCGTTCGGCGCAACGCCCGTCGGACCGGCGCGTTTCCCATGGCGTGCGCCCTCTGCCCCGGGCGCACGCGGGGTCCGCGCTCGACGGCCCCCGCCACCCGGCCGGCCGGCCGGTGCCTTCCCCCGGTACCGCCCGCACCGGCCTCTCTGGTGAGAGGAAGTGTCATGACCCTGCCGACCAACGCCCTGCTGGCAGAGACACGGAAACGGATCGTCCCCCCGAGAACCACGCCGCCCCCCGCACCCGCACCCCGAGCCGCCGTCCCCCCGCTCGCCCCCGGCGCCCTGCCCGGACTCGGCCACGCGGCCGCCCTGCTGCGCGACCCGCTCGGCTTCCTCGGCTCACTGGCCCGCCACGGCGGCGTGGTCCGCATCCGGCTCGGGCCCCGCACCGTCTGCGTGGTGACCGACGCCCGGCTGGTCCACACCCTGCTCGTCGCCCTCGCCCACGACTGCCCGCGCGGCGCCGTCCAGGACACCCTCAAGACCGCCTTCGGCGACGGCCTGCTGATGTCCGAGGGGCAGGCGCACCGCGACCGCCGCCGGATCATCCAGCCCGCCTTCGGCCCCGACCGGATGGCCGGCTACCTGGCCGTGATGCACCAGGTCACCGAGGAGCGGGCCGGCCGCTGGCGCCCCGGCCAAGTCCTCGACGTGGCCAAGGAGATGAACCACCTCGCGCTGGAGATCGTGACCCGCTCGCTGTTCGACGCCCGGCTCAGCGAGGACGCCACCCTCGCCTTCCACCGGGCGCTGCCCGACCTGGTGAAGGGCCAGATCGTCCAGTCCCTCTACCCCCACCCGGCCCTCGCCCGGCTCCCGCTGCCCGTCAACCGGCGCTTCGACGCCGCCGTCCGGGTGCTCAACCGGGTGGTCGACCAGGCCGTCAACGGCCGCCCCGGAACGGCCCGTCCGAACCAGCGCGGCACCCTGCCGGCCCTGCTGCGCGCCGCCACCGACCCGGCCACCGGCCGTCCGCTCACCGAGGCCGACGTCCGCTCCGAGGCCATCACCATGTTCGGCGCCGGCACCGAGACCGTCTCCACCACGCTCACCTGGCTGCTCGACGAACTCCTGCGCCACCCCGAGGTCGAGGCCCGGGTGCTGGCCGAACTGGACGAGCACCTGCCCGCCGGGACCACCCCCACGCCCGAGGCGCTCGCCCGGCTCACGTACACCCGCAGCGTCACCCAGGAGGTGGTGCGGCTGCACGCCCCCAACGCCTTCCTGATGCGCACCGCCCGGGTGCCCGTCGATCTCGGCCCGTACCGGATCCCGGCCGGGACGGAGCTGCTGTACAGCCTCACCGCGCTGCACCGCGACCCGCTGCGCTACGACGATCCGTCGAGCTTCCGGCCCGAGCGCTGGCAGGACGGCGGCGGGCTCGGGCGGCCGTCCTTCCTGCCCTTCGGGGCGGGCAAGCACAAGTGCATCGGCGAGGCCTTCGCCTGGGCCGAGCTGACCGTCGCGGCCGCCGCGATCCTGCGCCGCTGGCGGCCGGTGGCGGTGCCGGGGGCGCGGGCCCGGGAGGTGGTGTGGACCACCGTCCAGGCCCACGGCCTGCGGGTCCGGCTGGCGCCGCGCGGCTCCGCCGCGCCGAGTGCGGGCGCCTCCGCCTCCGCGGCGGCCTCCGCCTCCGCTCCGGCGGGGCGGGCCGTGCCTGCGGGCGCCGTCGTCCCCGCGGGCCTCGCACCGGCCGGGACCGCCCCCGACCGGCCGCACTCCGGCGGCTGTCCGCTCACCGGCACCACACCCCGCCCCGGCGCGCCCGCCGCCGTACCCCTCCCCCGGCCGCCCGCCGAACTGCGCGCCGCCGCCGACCGGCACGCCGACTGGGCGGTCCGCCACGGCCTGCTCGCCCCCACCGAACTCCCCGACTACCGGGCCTACGCCCTGCACGAGCTGATCGGCCACGCCTTCCCCCGCGCCCGGGGCACCGAACTGGACCTGCTGGTGGACATGCTGGGCTGGTTCACCGTCCTGGACGACCGCTTCGACGGCCCGCCCGGGCGCCGGCCCGCCGAGGCCCACGCGCTGGTCGACCCGCTGATCTCCGCCCTCGACGGCGACGCCCGCCCGGCGGCACCGGGCGACCTGCTCCTCACCGCCTGGCAGGAACTGTGGGAACGCCAGCGCCGGTCCACCTCCCCCGCCTGGCGCGCCCGGGCGGCCCGCGAGTGGCGCGCCTGCCTGGCCACCTTCCCCGCCGAGGCCGAGCACCGCGCCCGCGGCACCGTCCCCGCCCTCGGCCTGGCCGACACCATGCGGCTGCGCCGCCACGGCAGCTGCGTCTACCCGTTCATGAACATACTGGAACGGGTCCACGGCGCCGACGCCCCCGCCGCCCTGCACGCGGAACCCGCACTGCACCGCCTGCGCGCCAACACCGCCGACGCCGCGACGCTGATCAACGACCTCTACTCGCTGGAGCGGGAGGAACGGCAGAGCGCCGCCGCGTTCAACACCGTCCTCACCCTCCAGCGGGTCCGCGGCTGCACCCGCAGCCGAGCCGTCCGGGCGGTGCGCACCCGGGTCAGCGCCCTGCACCGGGAGAACGAGCGGCTGCGCCGCGACCTGGCCCGCCGCCACCCGGCGGGGCGCTGGTACCTGGACGGCACCCGGGAACTGGTCGCCGGTGTCCAGGCCTGGACCAGCACCAGCGACCGCTACCTGGTGCCGGGCGACCGGGCTCGCTGACGGGCGTCGCGGGCGGCCCGGCCGCTACTTGCGGTCGCCGAGCGCGAACAGCAGCAGGACGAAGCCCGCGAACAGGTGGGTGGCGAAGATGTAGATGCCGGCGCGGATCAGCATCGCCTTGCGGCGGCGCTTCTCCTCGCTGGTGCTGTCGGCACTGTCGCCCATGGGGCTGCTCTCCTCGGGTCGGTCACGGTCACGGTCGCCCGGCGTGGGCGCGAAGCCCCGGCTAGGGGGGTGTGCACGGGCTGCGCACTGCTACCGGCTCAGCGGGGCGACCGGCTTCCGGCGGCGCGCAGCTCGGTGAGCAACGCGCCCTGGTCGGTGATCAGCTCGGTCAGGATCCGCCGCGCCGCGCTCAGCAGCTCGGCGACGTCCGGGGTGCTGAGCGCGTACACCACCGTGTTGCCCTCGCGGGTGGCCGTGACCAGCTGGGTGCGGCGCAGCACCGCGAGCTGCTGGGAGAGGTTGGACGGTTCGATCTCGATCTCCGCCAGCAGCTCGCGCACCGGGCGGGGACCGTCCTGGAGCAGTTCCAGGACCCGGATCCGGACGGGGTGGCCGAGGGTGCGGAAGAACTCCGCCTTGGCCTGGTACAGCGGGACCGGCATGGCCCGTTCCCTTCCTCGGATCCGGCTCGGTGGTCGTCCGGTCGGCCGGTCGCCACGGCCGGGCGGGGTCCGTACCGCGGCCGGTAGGCATCATCGCTACGGATGAAGATTTCTTCAAGTCGTCACAGTGGAAGGTGACCGCTCCCACATCGACGGCCGGGCCGGGACGGCGCGGAGCCGGGCCCGGGAGGCTGCCAACTCCCGGGCCCGGCAGTCCGAATGACGAGCCGTCAGCAGACTACAGGCAGTTCCAGGGTGACCGGGGCCGGTCCGCGCAAGCTCCCCTCCACCGAGAAGGAGGCGTGCACGAGCGACCCGCAGGACACGGTGGCGCCGACTCCGTCCACCCTGACCGTGCTGACCTTGAACTCGGTACGCCCGGCCACCGCGCCGAGCGGGCCGACGCCGGCCAGGTCGGCCGACAGCCGGGTGACCAGCTCCTGCGGCGCCGGCGGCCACGGCGTTCCCGGCGAGGGCGGCCCGGCCAGCCCGATCAGGCCGTACAGCACGACGGCGTCACCGGTGACGTCCGCGCAGACCCTGGTGGACAGTCCGGCCTGCAGGCCGGAGCGCCCGCAGGTGGTGACGGTGGCGGACTCCTGCCCGGCGGCAACCGCCGGCAGCGGCGCGCCCAGCAGCGCGACGACACCGGCCGCGCCCGCCGCGATCCGGGTGACGCGGGTGATGCGGTTCATGGCTCCTCCTTCGGAGGGTGTGAGGAATGAACTCGTGGGACGGGGATCGAGCAATGCGTCATGGCACATGTGACATTTCATGTGTGCCTTGACGGCAACTCTGCCATGCGATTCAAACCCCCAAGCGCCACTTCCCCTTCGAACCGATGCCTCCGGCCGAAAGCACGCCTACGATGGCGTGTTCCCATGCGGCAGGGCGAACCCCAGCACCTCGCCGGGCATCGGCCCGTTGAACCAGGGATGAACCGTTGGCCCTCCTGCTCGGCCCCGCCGCCCGGGCCGCCCTCAGCCGAGGCCCTCCCGCAGCGCGTCCACCCGGGCGACGGCCTCCGTGAAGGCGGCACGGTCGAGGCCACCGGAGTCCAGGGCCGCCGCCAGGGCGGTGGTGGCGTCCTCGCCCTGCTGGGGGTCGCGGGCGGAGCAGAGGATCAGGTCCATCCCGGCCGCCGCGGCGGCGACGGCCCGCGGGCCGGTCGGACCGTACGGGGTGAGGGCGTCGGCCTCCAGGGCGTCGGTGACGGTCACGCCGTCGAAGCCCAGGCGCTCGCGGAGCTCGCCCTGGACCACGGTGGGCGACAACCCCGCCGGACGGTCCGGGTCCAGCGCCGGGTAGACCGCCCAGGAGGCCATCACCAGGCGCACCCCCGCGGCGATGGCGGCCCGGTACGGGGCCTCGTCGCGGGAGCGCAGCCGGTCCAGCGGGACGGGGAGGGTGACGGGGCGGGCGTCGGTGTTCTCGTCGCGGGCCGCCGCACCCAGGCCGGGGAAGTGCTTGGCGGTGGCCGCCACGCCCCGGCTCTGCTGGGCGGCGAGGAAGGCACTGCCCAACTCGCCCACCGCGGCCGGGTCCTGGCCGTAGGAGCGCTCGTGGCGGTCGATGAAGTTGCCCGGGGTGTCGTAGACGTCGAGCACCGGGGCGAGGTTGACGTTCAACCCGGCGTCGCCGAGCGTTCCGGCGGCGCCGACGCCGGAGTCCACGGCGGCGGCGAGCGGATCCGGGGCCGTCCCGGTGCGGCGGGCGGAGAGCTCCGGCGCCCCGGGCAGCCGGCGCACCTTGCCGCCCTCCTGGTCGGTCATCAGCAGCAGCGGGCGCGCCTGCGGGGCCTCGGCCGCGGCCTGCTTCAACGCGGCCACCGCCTCGGCCAGTTGCTCCGGACCGGTGACGTTCTCACCGAACAGGATCACCCCGGCCGCCCGGCCCTCCCGGATCGCC
Organism: Kitasatospora sp. NPDC029367; assembly: GCF_055569135.1. Lineage (NCBI taxonomy): Bacteria > Bacillati > Actinomycetota > Actinomycetes > Kitasatosporales > Streptomycetaceae > Kitasatospora > Kitasatospora sp. NPDC029367. Next base: position 24,913 of record NZ_JBVHYH010000016.1, on the reverse strand, counting down.
CGCAGCACCCCGGGCGGCGGGGTCGGCCCGGGGTAGGAGAGCACGATGCGCCGGCCCGCGAGCTGCCGCGAGTCCTGCTGCGGTTCGGTCATCGCCAGGTTCCTCTCACCGGGAAGCCCGCCACCACGCGTCACCGACCCGGCCGGAACCGGGCCGAGCGCGGCCGCCACCACCAGCAGCACCGACGTCCACCGGGCGATCCGCCGTAACGGGGCCATCCGTCCCTCCAGAGTCAGCAACGGCATCCGGTCCGCCAGCGTATCCAGGAACCCGCCCTCCGGCAGCCCGTACAACCCCGCACCCAGCGCGACCGTCCAGGACGCGTCGATCACTGTGGGACAGCCCTTAGTGTGCTCGCATGTTCGATCACCTGGAGATCCTGTCGGCGCGGCAGCACGGCCTCGGCGACCAGGCGCGGTTCCTGGTCAACGCGGAGGACCTCGTCGCCGGGTCGATCGGCCCCTGGGGCCGCGGCCTGCCGCTCCCGGTCCTCTTCCCCGGGAGCCGACCGAGCCCGCTGCGGGCGAGCGCCTGGCCCCGCCGGGTGAGGCTGGGCGAGCCGGACTGCACCGGCGGCTGCTGCGGGCACCTGTCCGCCGTCGTGCAGCGGATCGGCGACGTCGTGGTCTGGTCGGCGTGGGAACTGCCGACCGACGCGGGCCGCCCGCCGGAGTACACCTTCGAGGCCGCTCGGTACGAGGCCGAGGTGGACCGCGCTGAGGCCGACCCCTGGTGGCGGGTGAGCGGCTGAACCTCCCGGGGACGCGAAGCCCCCGATGGCCCCCAGCCGCGAGCGCGGGCCTCGGACGGCGTGCCCGACGAACTGGCCGCAGTCATGGAAGCGGGCCGGGACGACGATGTCGAAGGCGCCGTCGGCGAGGCCGCTGTCGGCGACCGTCGGGCCCGCCGCGTCGGCGACGGGCCCACGCGCGGTGTGGCGGTGCAGGTGACAGGCGGGCGCGGCCAGGTTCCGTGCCGTCCTGGCCAGGACGTCGGCTTGGTCCGGAGCAGTGGGTTCTGTCGCGCCCATGGTGGTTGATTCGCTCATGCGGGAGCCGGGCGGGCATCTGGAGCGCCGCCGCCGGTTCCGGCCCGGCGGACCAACTCCCCCAGGACGGCGATGCCTTCGGCGAGGTCGCCCGGTGGGACGGCCGCGTAGCCGAGGACCAGGCCGGGCGGGTACGGCAGGCGGGCGTGCCAGGACAGGGGCTGCACCTTGACGCCGCGGGCGAGCGCGGCGGTGGCCAACTCCACGTCACTGCAGCCGAGATGCTCCGGCAGGGTGAGCATCAGGTGCAGCCCGGCGGCCGCGCCGTGCACGGTCGCGGTGGGGAGGTGGGTGCGGATGGCGGCGATCATCGCGTCCCGGCGGCGGCGGTGGCGGCGGCGCAACAGCCGGAGGTGGCGCTCCAGTTCACCGGACTCCATCAGCCGGGCGAGCACCAGTTGGGGCAGCACCGGGTTGCCGAGGTCGGCGAAGCGCTTGGCGTCGAGCACGGCCGCACGCAGCGGCGGCGGAACCAGCAGCCAGCCGGTGCGCAGCGCCGGGGCGAGCAGTTTGGAGGTGCTGCCCGCGTAGCAGACCCGGCCGGGCAGTTCGGCCCGCAGCGCGGGGACGGGCGGGCGGTCGTAACGGTGCTCGGCGTCGTAGTCGTCCTCGATGACCAGGCCGCCCTCGTCCGCCCAGCGCAGGAGTTCGCGGCGCCGGTCGCCGCCGAGGACGACGCCGGTCGGGTACTGGTGGGCCGGGGTGAGCAGTACGGCGGGGGCGCCGGTGGCGCGCAGCGCGTCGACCCGGATGCCCTCGGCGTCGACCGGGACGGGCGGGGTGGCGGCGAGCCAGTGGGCGAGGTGCTGGCGGGCCCCGAGCGAGCCCGGATCCTCCACGGCGACCTCGGTGATGCCCGCCCGACCGAGGGCCCGGCCGAGCAGCGCGAGTGCCTGGGCCGTCCCGGCGACCACGAGCACCTCCTCCGGGTCGGCGCGGATGCCCCGGTTGCGGGCGAGCCAGTGGGCGACGGCCTGCCGCAGGGCGGGGGTGCCGCGGACGTCCCCGTAGCCGAGGTCGGCTGCGGCGAGGCCGTCGAGGACGGCCCGTTCGGCCCGCAGCCAGGCGGCGCGGGGGAAGGCGGCGAGGTCGGGCACGCCGGGGGTGAGGTCGATCCGGGCGGGGGTGGCGCGCAGCTGGTCGAAGACCTCGGGGTCGGGATCGTCGCGGAACAGCGCGGGTGCCGGGCGGGCCGGCGGAGCGGCGGGGACCGCGGCGGGCGCGAGGGCGACCACGACCGTACCGCCCCGGCCCCGCCCGGCGACCTGCCCCGCCTCGGCGAGCCGCCGGTAGGCGTCCGTCACCACGCCCCGGGAGACCCCGAGTTCCGCCGCGAGCACCCGGCTGGCGGGCAGTCGGGTGCCGGCGGGCAGCCGCCCGTCGGCGACGGCCTCGCGCAACCGGCGGGCCAGCCAGTCGGTGAGGCCGCCGGGCGGGGCCTCGGCGGCATCGAGCTGGAGGAAGTCGACACCGGTCTCCCCGGCCTCCCCGGCCGGTCCGGCCTCTTTGGACCTGTCGTTCCCGGCGGCTTTGGACCTGTTCACCGGTCCATACTGACGCGAGGGTTGAGCCATGACCACCGAAACGACCCTGTTCCCCGCCGCCCCGTACGTCCACGGCTACTCCGACACCGAGGCGCAGCGCCTCGGCGACCAGGCCGACACCCTCGCCGAGTTGCTGCACTCGGGCACCGCCTACCCAGCGGGCAGCCGGGTGCTGGAGGCGGGCTGCGGGGTGGGTGCGCAGACGGCGCACCTGCTCGCCGCCAGCCCGGGCGTGCTGCTCACGGCGGCGGACATCTCGGCCCGGTCGCTGGCCCTGGCCCGGGCCCGGATCGCCACCGTGGCGCCGGCGGCCCAGGTCACCTGGCACCACGGCGACCTGCACCGACTGCCCTTCCCGGACGGCGCGTTCGACCACGTCTTCCTGTGCTTCGTGCTGGAGCACCTGCCCGACCCGACGGCCGGACTGACCGCGCTGCGGCGGGTGCTGCGGCCTGGCGGGACGATCACGGTGATCGAGGGCGACCACGGCTCGGCCTTCTTCCACCCGGAGACCCCGGCGGCCCGCCGCACCGTCGACCACCTGGTCCGGCTCCAGGCCGGGGCGGGCGGCGACGCCCTGGTGGGGCGCCGGCTGCACCCGCTGCTCACGGCGGCCGGGTTCGCGGATGTGACGGTCCGCCCGCGGACGGTCTACGCGGACAACAGCCGCCCGGGCCTGGTGGAGGGCTTCACCCGGCGGACCTTCGTCCCGATGGTCGAGGCCGTCCGGGCGGAGGCCCTGGCCGCCGGGCTGACCACCCCGGAGGCCTTCGACCGCGGCATCGCCGACCTGCGCCGGGCGGCAGAACCGGGCGGGACCTTCCACTACACCTTCTTCAAGGCGGTCGCGGTCAGGCCGGAGTAGCCCCCCTGACCACCGCCCCACGCCGGGAAAACGCCTCGCCCCGGGCCCGGCGCACTGCGAGGATCCGGGGAATGGGAACGGACATCCACGGCTTCATCGAGTACCGCTGCACGCACGGCGCACCTGTGGACGAGGGCGGCGAGGACACCGCGTGGAGCGTGGCGATGGACCTCTACGCGCTGTACTGCGGCCGGAACTACGACGAGTTCGGCTGCCTCTTCGGGGTCCGCAACCTCGCGGGCTTCCGACCGCTCGCCCCCGACCGGGGCCTGCCCGAGGACCTGCACGGGCCGGACCACGTGCGGCTCACGGTGTGGTTCGACTCGTAGCACCCGTCGCCGAAGGGCCCGGCGGAAGGTCCGCCGCCCGAAGGTCCGCTGCCGGTGTGGCCGCCGGAGGGCCCGGCACCGGGCTCGCCGAGGAGGCCGGCCCGTACAGCGGCAGACCGAGTTCCGTCATCCGGTCGGCGATCAGGTCGTTGCACGCGCGGATGCCGGGCACGGGCTCCGGCGACGCGTCGCGGATCGCCTTCATCGCGTGGACGTAGCGCCGCACGGCGAGGTGTTCGTCGACCCTGCGACGGACGTCGGCGGCGAGTGCGGTCCAGAGGGGGTGGTCCATGGCCGCCATCCAAGACGGGGACGGCCGGCCCCGGCAATCGATTAACGGCCGGTCAGCCGGTCAGCCGGGCCGGTCAGCCGGCCGGGTCGTCCCCGAGGTCGGCGAGCAGCGCGCGCATGGCGTCGACGAGCGCGGCCCGGCGGGCCTCGTCGAGCCCGGCCAGCATGCGGTGCTCGTTGGCGACGTGGTCGGGGAGGGCGCGGTCGATCAGGGCGTGGCCCTCGGGGGTGAGTTCGACGTCGCGGCTGCGCCGGTCGTGGTCGCTGCGGGTGCGGGTGACCAGGCCCCGGGCTTCCAGGCGGTCGAGGCGCTGGGTGATGGCGCCGGAGGTGACCATGGCGGACTGCATCAGGCCGGTGGGGGTGAGGCGGTAGGGCGGGCCGCTGCGTTTGAGGGTGGCGAGGACGTCGAAGGAGGGCGCGTCCAGGCCGTGTTCGGCGAAGGTGCGGTTGAGTTCGGCGTCGACCAGGCGGTAGAGCCGCTTGAGCCGGCCGAACACCTCCATCGGGGAGACGTCCAGGTCGGGGCGCTCGGCGCCCCACTGCGCGACGACGCGGTCGAGATGATCTGCCACGGGTTCAGGGTAGATGCCCACTAGATCCCTTAGCGATGAGGTAACTGTGAGCCACATCACCGATGGGATCCGCCGAAGAATGCCTTAGCGCTGAGATATATTGGCTTAGTGCTAAGCAATCGCCTCGCCGTCCTGCTGACGACGGCCCTCGCCCCCGCGGTCTGGGGGACGACCTACCTCGTCACCACCGAACTGCTCCCGCCGCACCGCCCGCTCCTCGCCGCCGTCATCCGCTGCCTGCCGGCCGGACTGCTGCTGGTCGCCCTCACCCGCACCCTGCCGAAGGGCGGCTGGTGGTGGCGCGCACTCGTCCTCGGCGCCCTCAACATCGGCGCCTTCCAGGCCCTGCTGTTCATCGCCGCCTACCGCCTCCCGGGCGGGATCGCGGCCACCGTCGGCGCCGTCCAGCCGCTGGTCACCGCCGGGCTCTCGGCGGCCCTGCTCGGCGACCGGCTCACCCTGCGCACGATGCTCTCCGGCATCGCCGGCGTGGCGGGCGTCAGCCTGCTGGTGCTGCGCGCCGGCGCCCGGCTGGACGCGGCCGGGGTGGCCGCCGCGCTCGGCGGTGCGGTGGTGATGGCCTTCGGCGTCGTGCTCTCCAAGCGCTGGGTCTCCCCCGCGCCGCTGCTCGCCACCACCGGCTGGCAACTCACCGCCGGCGGCCTGCTGTTGGTGCCGGCCACCCTGCTGACCGAGGGCGCCCCGCCCACCCACTACACCGCCGACAACCTGCTCGGCTACGCCTACCTCTGCCTGATCGGCGCGGCCCTCACCTACGCCGTCTGGTTCCGCGGGCTGCGCTCGCTGCCGCCGACCTCGCTGTCCTTCCTCTCCCTGCTCAGCCCGGTGGTCGCCACCCTGGCCGGCTGGCTGGCGCTCGGACAGGACCTGAGCCCGCTGCAGGCGCTCGGGGCGCTGGTCGTACTCGGCTCGCTGATCGTCGCCCAGACCCAGCGGCCCCGCCGGGCCACCCCGACGGCCGCCGGCTCAGGGACGGACCTCCGCTCGGACCCGGTGCCCGAGAAGGCCTGACCCCCACAGCACACACGCCGCAACCCGTACCCCACACCCCCCGCACCCCACAGCACACACCCCGCACCGCCCGTGCCCCATCGCAGTCCCGTTCAGAGGAACCGAGGAGAAACCTTCATGCGCATCACCGTGTTCGGCGCCACCGGCAACGTCGGCCGACGGGTCGTGGCCGAGGCGCTCGCCCGCGGCCACGAGGTGACGGCCGTCGTCCGCAACCCCGCCAAGCCGCACGGCCTGCCGGCCACCGTCACGCTCGCCGTCGGCGACGCCGACCAGCCCGCCGACGTCGCCCGGATCGCCGCCGGCCAGGACCTGGTGGTCGCCGCCACCCGCCCGGCGCCCGGCCGCGAGCACGAACTGGCCGCCACCACCCGGGGCCTGCTGGCCGGCCTGGCCGGAACCGGCGTGCGCCTGCTCGCCGTCGGCGGGGCCGGCAGCCTCACCGTGCCGGGCACCGACGGCACGATCCTGGTGGAGTCGCCCGGCTTCCCGCCGGAGATCCGGCCGATCGCCCTGGCCTGCGGCGAGCAGCTGGACCTCTACCGCGCGGACGGGGAGGTCGACTGGACGTACCTCAGCCCGGCCGCCCTGCTCGAACCCGGGGTGCGCACCGGCCGGTTCCGGCTCGGCCGGGACGAGCTGCTGGTCGACGCCGACGGCAACTCGGCGATCTCCATGGAGGACCTCGCCGTCGCACTGCTGGACGAGGCCGAGCAGCCGGTGCACCGGCGCGCCCGGTTCACCGCCGCCTACTGAAACCGCCCACCAAAGACAGCCTCGTCGGGGCCCGTGGTGCTGAATACGCCCGCCCAGGGGTGTATCCAGCACCACCCCGAGGACGGTGTTCTGCTTCATCGTGCGTCAGCCACCCGGCGGGCCATGATCGTTCCCGTGAACACCACCGCATCCCACGGCCGCCGCGCGGCCGCCGCCCTCGCCGCCGCGCTCCTCGCCGGCCTCGCCCTGCCTGCCACCGCGAACGCCGACTCCGGCCGCAACCCGGGGGACGCCGACCGCGCCCCCGCCCGCTACGCCCGGCAGGCGCTCGACTGGCAGCCCTGCGCGGGGCAACCGGCCCTGGAATGCGCCACCATGGCCGTCCCGCGCGACTGGCACCACCCCGGTGTCGGCGCCGACCTGGGCATCGCCGTCTCCCGGCACCGCGCCACCGACCCGGCCCACCGCAAGGGCGCACTGATGGAGACGGCCGGCGGCCCGGGCGGGCAGGGCCTGCTGCGGCCGATGGACCTCGCCCAGGGCGCCCCCGCGGTGGCCGCCGCGTACGACATCGTCAGCTTCGACCAGCGCGGCGTCGGCCGCAGCACCCGCGTCGCGTGCCAGACCCCGGAGGAGTTCCAGGAGTTCCTGGCCGGGGACTACCGCGACCGGTCCCCGGAGGCGGTCGACCGGGTCGTCGCCAACTCCCGCAAGCTGGTCGAGGGTTGCGAGAAGAACAGCGGCGACCTGCTGCCCTACCTGACCACCGAGCAGACCGCCCACGACATGGACCTCTACCGCTCGCTGCTCGGCGAGAAGAAGATCAGCTACTACGGTGCCTCCTACGCCACCATGATCGGCGCCTACTACGGAACGCTCTTCCCGCACCGGGTCGAGCGGATGGTGCTGGACAGCAACATCGGCTTCGACGGCACCTGGGAGCAGTTCGAACTGGGCCAGCCGATGAGCTTCCAGCGCCGCTTCGAGGAGGACTTCCTGCCCTGGATGGCCGCCCGGGACGCCACCTACCACTGGGGCTCGACCCCGGCGGAGGTCGGCGCGCACTGGGAGCAGCGGCGCGCTGCCCTGCACGACCGACCGATCACCGACGGGTCGTTGACGCTCGGCCCCAACCAGCTGGACAACGGCACGATCAACGCGATCTACAGCGAGAAGGCCTTTCCGCTCCTGGCGAGCGGGCTGACCGCGCTGGACGACTGGCAGCAGGCCGATCCGGCCGCCAAGGAGACCGCCCGCCGACTGTTCGGCCAGTACCTCAGCCCGGAGTTCCTCGCCGAGTACTTCTCGGTGACCTGCGGCGACACCCCGTGGACGAAGGACCTGGACACCTGGATCGAGCGCGGGGCGGAGAACACCGCGCGCTACCCACTGATCGGTGCCCGCACGCTCGCGTTCAGCTCGGTCTGCGCGCTCTGGCCGACCGCCCCGGCGCCCGAGGTCAAGGTCACCGGCGCCCACCTGCCGCCGGTGCTGATGCTCAACTCCCTGCACGACCCGGCGACGTACTACGAGGCGGCGCTCGGCGCGCACCGGGCGCTGCGCGGCTCCAGGCTGGTGACGGTCACCAGCAACGGCAACCACGGCCAGTACCCGGGCTCCGACCCCTGCGTCACGGCCACCGTCGAGCACTACCTGCTGGATGGCCGGGCGCCCGAGCACGACCTCACCTGCCCGGCGCCACAGGCCGGTTGAGCCCCGGGGCACTGGGTCCGGCCGGCCCGGCCGGCCCGACCGGCCTGACCGGCCTGACCGGACCGGTCAGGAGCGGGACTTCGGCCGGAGCTTGCCGCGCAGGTGCTCGGCGGCCACGGCCAGGGCGAGGAAGCCGCCCACGGACAGCTTGATCCCGACCTTGGCGACGATCCAGCCGATGCCCGGGACGGTCCAGCCCAACCAGTGGAGCGCGGCCAGCATCGCCGCGCAGCCGCAGACGATCGCCAGCACGGTGGCACCGACGGCGGCGGCCCGCGAGATTTCGCGCGGGCCGTCGTCACCGTGCTCGTCGACGTGCTCGCCGGCATCCGAAGTCGCCCCTGCCGCAGCCCTGTTGGCGGATTCGCCCCCGGCCGCGCCGGCCATCTCGTTCGTACCCCGATCACCCATGCAGGTGATGATACGGCCTCACCGGCGGGAGTGGTGGGTGTCCCCGAGGTGCTCCCCGGTCTCGTCGTCGGGGAAGCTCACGGCCATGGTGACGCGGTACTCGAAGACGTCGTGCCGGTGCCCCGGCACCCGCGCCCAGGCGAGCGAGTGCACCTCGGCCTCCGGGGCCTGCCGGCACCAGGCGGCGGCCTCCTCCAGGGCGTGCGCGGCCGAACGCCCGGTGCACACCACGGCGGTGTAGGCGGCGACCGCGACGTCCCCGCCGGCGGCACGGCCGCTCCGCGACACCGCCCGGACGGCGGCGGCAGCCTGGGTCAGGTCACGGGCCAGGTCGCTCACCACCCGAGGAGGTGCCGGCAGGACCACCGCCCCCTCGGCGACGGTCTCCGGCAGGTTCGCGCTCACGGTTTCAGCCTCCATCCACAGGGTCACGCGGCACAGCATGCCGGACCGGGATTCCTGGCATGCCCACTTTCACCTGAACGTCATCCGTCCAGGGCCGAGTTGGGGAGGCCCTCTGGCGCCGGACCGTCCGTCCTGCTAGTGGAGGCCGCGCACGGTGGCGGACATCGGGCCAGGTCAGGGGGTCGGCGACGGGCGCCGCCGGGGAGCCCGAAACGACGCCCACGCACCACCCCCGCGCTTCGAACCGCCCGTCCGACCGCCGGGGGGGACCCGGCCGACCGGCGTTGGCCCTACGGTCAACTCCCGTTAGCGGCGGCGGAGATGGAGCGGGCCGCGGACACCGCGCCCCGGCGGTCGGACGGGCGGCCCGCGGCCGGGGTGCCGCGTTCACCCGTCGTCGGGTTCGCGGCCGCCTCCCGTCCATCCTGTCCCTGTCAGATCGTCGTGATACTAATCGTTGCGGCGGCGGGCGCCGCCGATCGGCGGACGGGCACGATGACGAAGGCTCAACCGTTCCGGGAGGGTCCGGACGGCAATGGGGAGGGGCAGCAGATGGCGGCGAGGATCGGCAGTGCCAAGGGCGGGCGAAAGGTACGGATCGGCAAGCGAGTCACCGGCACGGCTGCGGCGTTCGCCGCGCTGGCCGCGCTGACCGGCTCTCAGGTGTCGGGCCTCGGGCTCGCCCCGGCCGCCGCCGCCGACGCCGGGCAGGCACAGGACGCCGCCGCGCAGGCCCCGGGCGGCTCCGCCACCCCCTTCGGCGGCCCGGCCGCCGGGGTCCCCGGCACCGCGGCCGACGGCGGCAGCGCCGTCCAGTTGCCGCAGCCGCCCGGCACCCAGCCCGGTCTGCCCGCGGCCGGCCCGTTCACCGCCAACGGACCCTCGCTGCCCGCCACCGTCTTCGCCGCCTACCAGAAGGCCGAGGCCTCCCTGGCGCAGCGTTCGCCGGGCTGCCACCTGCCCTGGCAGCTGCTGGCGGCGATCGGCGAGGTCGAGTCCGGCCAGGCGAACGGCGGCAAGGTGGACACCGCCGGCACCACGCTCACCCCGATCCTCGGCCCGGTGCTGGACGGCAACGGCTTCGCCGCGATACCCGACACCGACGGCGGTCGCTACGACGGCGACTCCCGTTGGGACCGCGCGGTCGGCCCGATGCAGTTCATCCCCTCCACCTGGGCCTCCTGGGGCGTGGACGCCACCGGCAAGGGCACGGCCGACCCGAACAACATCTTCGACGCGGCCGAGACCGCCGGGCGCTACCTGTGCGCGGGCGGCCGGGACCTCTCCGACCCCGCCCAGCTGGACCGGGCGATCCTCAGCTACAACAACTCCACCGAGTACCTGCGCACCGTCCGCAACTGGATGGCGCACTTCGGCAGCGGCCAGGTGACCACGGTCGCGGACCGCCCGGGCATCCCGACCGTGCCCGGTTCGACGCCCTCGCCCTTCCTCCGGCCGTCCGGCACCACCGGCACCCCGGGCACCACCCCGACCGGCGGCAGCGGCACCGGCCCGACGCCGGGCGGCCGGCCGACGGAGCCTGCGGCCACGCCGACTCCGACGCCGTCCGCGCAGCCCACCGGCACGCCGACGCCGAGCGGTTCGCCCTCGCCCTCCGCCAGTGCGACGGCCACCCCCACCGGCACGCCGACGACGACTCCGACCACCACGCCGTCCGGCAGCGCGTCCCCGACGGCCACCCCCACCAGCACCCCCACTGGTACGCCGACCGGCACTCCGACCGGCACCCCGACGTCCTGCCCGAGCCCGACCGCGACCGCGACCGCGACGCCCACCGGAACGGCCACGCCCACCGGTTCGCCCTCGCCCTCCGCCAGCCCGACGGCCACCCCCACCGGCACCCCGTCGGCCACCCCGACCACCGCCCCGAACTGCCCGACGCCCACGCCCAGCGGCAGCCCGAGCGCCACCGCGACCCCCGGCGCCACCTCCTCCGCCACGCCGAGCGGTTCGCCGAGCGCCTCGCTCTCGCCCTCCCCCTCGGCGAGCGCCAAGAAGTAGCACCCGCGCACGCACCGAACCGCCGACGGCGGCAGGACGGCCCGACCGGCCGGACTGCCGCCGTCGCCGACTGTCGGCCCCGGCCGAGGACTGCCGGCCCTGGCCGGGTTCCGGCGCCGCGACCGCGGCCTCGACCTCAACCTTGGCCGAGGCGCCGGAGCCCGGGTCGGGTTACAGGTGCTTGACCAGCTCCGGCATGAGGTCCTGGAAGGTGCGCCCGCTGGCGGGCTGGCCGATCGCGGCCAGCTGCCAACCGCCCGGCGTGCGCTGCACCTTGGCCATGATCTGGGCGGTGTAGGGGCCGCCGCCGGTGAGGGTGTAGCGGGCCAGCTCGACGCCGGTGGTCTCGTCCACCAGGCGGCAGAAGGCGGCCTCGACCTCCTGGAAGGTCTGCCCGGTGAAGGAGTTCACCGTGAAGAGGATCTGGTCGACCTCGGCGGACACCCTGGTCAGGTCGACGGTGATCGACTCGTCGTCGGTCGCGTCCCCGGCACCGCCGACCAGGTTGTCCCCGCTGTGCCGGACCGAGCCGTCGTTGCTGGTGAGGTGCTGGAAGAAGACCACGTCCAGCGGCTTGCCGTGGGCGAAGAGCACCGCGGAGGCGTCCAGGTCGATCTCCTGCCCGGCGGACAGCAGTTTGGCCAGGAAGCCCTTGCGCTGCACCGCCCGCCAGCCCAGGCCCATCCGGACCACGCTCAACTGCCCACCGCCCGGCTTCTCCAGGCTGATCTTCTGCCCCTTGGCCAGCGAAACGGCCATCGTGCCCTCCTCGTTCCTGCCGCCGTCCGTGCCGTGAACCTATCGTGCACAGAGAAACTATGATCATCGGACGGCGTCCGTCCAGGTCCCCTACCCAGGCGGCGACACTCCCACCCAGCAGCCCCACCGGTTCCGCCCGCACGGCGGGCCGTGGCCGGGGCGACCGGGCGGATCAGGCGTCGCCGTCCAGCAGATGCTGACGCACCTCCTGGAAGATCCAGGCCCCGCCGGCCGTCCGGGAGAACACCCAGACCAGGTCGAAGCGGTCCGGCCAGGTGCCCGGCGCCCCGCTGCCGGCCGCGCCGAGCGCCTCGACGATCCGCGGGATCCGGGAGTGTTCCCAGCAGATCAGCACCGGCTGCGTTCCGGCGAGCGCGGCACCGGCCAGCTGGGACTCCTGGGACTCGGCGTAGCCGGTGTCCACGGTCAGCCCGAGCTTGCCGGCCAGCGGGGTGACGGTCTGCCGCATCCGGTGGGCTCCGGCCAGCGGGCCCTGGTCGGTGGCGGCGTAGATCCGGACGGGGGTGCGCAGGCCGGTCGCGGGCGCGGCGAACAGGGTGGGCAGCGCCTTGGCCCGGTCCCAGCCGCGCTGGGTGAGGGACTTGCCGTCGGGCTTACCGTTCTCGTCCAGGCCGGGCTGGTTGCCGTCGGGCTTCTCGCCGTGCCGGATGATCATCACGAAGGCGGCGCCGCCCGGGTCACTGGCCCTGGCCACCGGGCCGGTCCTGTCGGCCTTGTCCTTCGTGCCGGAGGAGCAGCCGGCGAGGGCCAGGGGGGCCGCGGCCAGTCCTGCGAGGAGCAGCCGGCGGGTGGGACGGGTGGTCACACGGCACCCCGTTCCAGTCGTACGAGGGTGTCGATCGCGACGCCCGTCGCACCGCCCCGATGGCCGGGTTCGGTGTCGACCTCGCGCCGGACGCGTTCGGCCCGCACGACGTGCAGGCCGTACGGGGCGAGGTCGGCGAGGACGTCCTCCGGGGTGAGGAGCACGGCCGGGTCCTGCGGGCCGCCGACGCCCTCGGTGAGGTTGCTCAGGTCGTGTCCGATCACCAGCAGGGTTCCGCCGGGGGCGAGTGCCTCGGCGGCGCGGCGCAGTGCGGCGCGGCGGTCGGCGGCGGGCAGTTGGAGGTAGGCGACCAGGACGAGGTCGTAGCCGACGGTGGGGGCCTCGTGGGTGCGGGCGTCGCCGTGGCGCCAGGTGAGGCGGTCGGCGACCTCGTCGGACAGTTCGGCGGTGAGGCGTTCGGCGCGTTCGAGGGCGACGGCGGAGAAGTCGACGCCGGTGACCTCCCAGCCCTGAGTGGCGAGCCAGATGGCGTTGCGGCCCTCGCCGGTGGCCAGGTCGAGGGCGTGGCCGGGGGTGCGGCCGGTCAGTTCGCGCACCACCCACCGGTTGGGCGCGGTGCCCCAGACCAGTTCACTCGCGGCGTAGCGGTCGTCCCAGCCCTGACTGTCCATGCGCTCCTCCGTTCGGCGGGCCTGTTCCGTCCCGGTCAACCTACCGGTCGGCCGCTGTGCGCGGCCCCGGTCGGTCCAGCGGGTGGACACCCTTGACGGCGCAGATTGGTCCAGTCCAATCTGTTCAGTCGAGCACCCGTCAAGCACCTGTCACCCCGCCCGGCCGCCCCCACCGCGTCCGGGCCGGCTCCCCACGGCCCGTCCGGGCCACGCACCGCCGGAACCCCCACACATCCGGAGGACACCCCGCATGCACGACCGCGTCCTGCCCGCACGGCCCGACCTGCCCGCCCAGGGGCGAGCCGCTCGCCGGGCCGCCCGGCACAGACGGGCCACCGCACTGGCCCTGGCCGCCACGCTGACCACCAGCGGCGCCGCCCTCGCCCTCACCCTCGGCTCCGCCGCCGCCTCGCCGGTCAACCTGCTGGCCAACGGCGGCTTCGAGTCCGGCACCCTGTCCGGCTGGAGCTGCTCCAACGGCTCGGTGGTCACCACCCCGGTGCACGGCGGGAGTTACGCGCTCAGCGGCGCCGCCTCCGGCTCCGACACCGCGCAGTGCCAGCAGACCGTCACCGTCCAGCCGAACACCAGCTACACCCTGGCCGGCTGGGTCCAGGGCAGCTACGTGTACCTGGGCGCCACCGGCACCGGCGTCAACGCCTCCAACTGGACGCCCGGCGGGTCGGGTTGGAGCCAGCTCAGCAGCACCTTCACCACCGGCGCCACCACGACCTCCGTCACGGTGTTCACCCACGGCTGGTACGGCACCGGCACGTACTACGCGGACGACCTGACCCTGACCGGGCCGGGCGGGCCGACCTCCTCCACCAGCCCGACGGCCACCGGCAGCCCGACGGCGTCCACCAGCCCGACGGCGTCCACCAGCCCGACGGCCTCGGGCAGTCCCACGGCCACCGGTTCGCCCAGCGGCAGTCCGACCGCGACCGGCTCGCCGACCGGGAGCCCCAGCGGATCGCCCAGCGGCAGCCCTAGCGGAAGCCCCACCGGCAGCCCGACCGCAACCGCCACCGCGAGCGGCCCGGCCGGGGACGGCAAGGTCACCACCCCGACCGGCGTCACGATCAGCAAGGTCACCTCGGGCGCCGTGGTGCTCAGCTGGCAGCCGTCCGCCCTGAACGGCGGCGACGGCCCGGTCGCCTACAAGGTGTGGTCCAACGGCCAGTTGGTCGCCACCTCGATGGGCACCTCGGTCGCCGTCAGCTCGCTGCGGCCCGGGCAGGGCTACACGTTCAGCGTCCAGGGCTACTCGGGCGGCCACGCCTCCGCCCAGTCCGCCCCGGTGAGCACCACGACCGCCGCCGCCCCCGCCCAACAGCCGGTCCGCGCAGCCTACTTCGACCAGTGGGGCATCTACGAGAACGCGTACTACCCGAAGAACGTCGACACCAGCGGCGCCGCCGGCAAGCTGGACGTCATCCACTACGCCTTCGCCAACATCGACCCCTCGAAGTTCACCTGCTTCCAGGCGGTGAAGGCCTCCGACTCGGCCAACGACTCCGACCCCAACGCCGGTGACGGCGCGGGCGACGCCTACGCCGACTACCAGGACGGCTACACCTCCGCCACCAGCGTGGACGGCAGCACGGACGGCTGGGACCAACCGCTCAAGGGCAACTTCAACCAGCTGCGCCAGCTCAAGGCCAAGTACCCCAACCTGCGCTTCACCATCTCGATCGGCGGCTGGACGTACTCCAAGTACTTCTCGGACGCGGCCGCCACCGACGCCTCCCGGAAGGCCTTCGTCTCCTCCTGCGTCGACATGTTCCTCAAGGGGAACCTGCCGACCGGGGTCGCCGGTGACGCCTCCGGCGGCGCGGCCTCGGCGGCCGGCATCTTCGACGGCATCGACATCGACTGGGAGTACCCGGGCTCGGCGGGCGGCCACACCGGCAACCACTACTCCCCCGCCGACAAGCAGAACTACACCCTGCTGCTCAAGGAGTTCCGCACCCAGCTGGACGCCCTCGGCGCCGCCCAGGGCAAGCGCTACCTGCTGAGCGCCGCGCTGCCCAGCGGCCAGGACAAGATCGCCCAGCTGGAGACGGACAAGATCGGCGCCTACCTGGACTACGCCGACGTGATGTCCTACGACATGCACGGCTCCTGGGACGCCAAGGGCCCGACCAACCACCAGGACCCGCTGCACGACAGCCCGGCGGACCCGACCACGCCGATCACCCCCGGCACCCGCAAGTACAACGTCGACACCGCGCTCACCGCGTACACCACCGGCCTGCCCGAGTACGGCATCCCCGGTGGCTTCCCGGCGAGCAAGATCGTGCTCGGCATCCCGTTCTACTGGCGCGGCTGGACCGGCGTCCCGGCCGGCTCGAACTACGGCCTGTACCAGAGCGCGACCGGCCCGACGGCCGCCAAGCCGCTCAGCCAGGAGGCCGGTCTGGCCGCCTGGAAGGAGCTCAACCCGACCGCCGCGCAGACCCATTGGGACGCGGTGACGGAGAGCAGCTGGGTCTACGACGGCACCAACTTCTGGACCGGCGACACCCCGCAGGCCGTCCGGGCCCGCGGCGCCTACGCCAAGAGCAAGGGCCTGGGCGGGCTGTTCGCCTTCTCCCTGGAGAACGACGACGCCTCGGGGACCATGCTCAACTCCCTGGACAGCAGCCTTCGCTGACGCCCGATCAGTGACAAGCCGACGCCGGTGGCCCCGCTCGGGACCACCGGCGTCCGCTCCGGTTCAGCTCTTGAGGTTGAGCGAGGGGAAGAGGTCCTCGAAGGGCTGGGTGGTGACCGAGACGCTCCGGGCGAACGGATCGTCGAAGTCCCAGATCATGAACAGCAGGAAGGCGATCAGCACACTGAAACAGGCCGCCAGCATCAACTCCCTCGGGGTGTGCCGGATCTGCAGCGCGAACATCATGCCGATGGTCACCACCGCCCCGCCGATCAGCCCGAACCACACTACGCCCGGCATGGTCGGCCCGGCGTTCTGGCCGCGCTGGTTGCGGGCGTCGGAGGCCTGGCTGATCCGGTCGGTGATCGGCTGGTAGGCCTGGGACTCCAGGTCCGAGGCCGGCGTCCGGGAGACCAGCTCGTTCTGGATCTTGTCCAGCAGCTGGGTGCCCTTGTCGGTGATCTCGCCGTTCTTGCCCATGTAGTCCCACTCGACGTTCACCACGTAGGTGACATAGGCGTCGACATCGGCCCGGACCTGGTCGCGGAACTCGACCGGGTAGACCACCGCCCGGTCGCTGACCTCCCGCAGCGACTGCGCCTCACGGAACAGGTCGTCCTGGGCTGCGCCGCGCGCCTCCCAGACCCCCGCGATCGCGAGACCGACGACGATCGCGTAGACCACCCCGATCATCATCGTGATGTACTCGATGACGTCCGGAGTCTCGTCGGTCTTCTCGACGGCGCCCGCACTGCGGCGCCGCAGCACCACCACGGCCAACACGACGGCACCGGCCGCCGCCATGGCGATGATCAGCGCCACCCACTCGGACATGGGAACTCCCTTCTCTGGCTTGGCTCGTGACGTGAAAGGTGAACCCCGGGCGCACTCGGCAGGAGGGGCCGGGGGAAGGTCGGGGCGGTCGCCGTCAGGACCCTCAGGACCCTCAGGACCCGGAACCACCGCGACCGCGGCCGCGGCCGGGGCGCAGCGAGGCCGCCGCCAGCACCGCGGGGACGGTGATCAACAGCATCGTGGTGGTGGTCGAGGCCCCGTGGTGTGACGGTGCGACGGGCGCCGGCTTGGCGGCCCGCACCACCTTGAAGGACGGATGCGCCGACGGTGTGGGCCAGGCCGGGCTCGGGCCGGCCGGACTCGGGCTTGCCGGGCTCGGGCCGGCCGCGCTCGGCAGCGCGGGGCTGGGCACCACCACGGCGGGGGCCGTCGGGGCGTCGGGTACTGCCGGAACCGGCACCACCGCGGGCGGTGGCGGCTGCGGGGCGGGGGCCGGGGCCGGGGCCGGGGCCGCAGGCACGGCGGGAACCGCCGGGGGCGGTGACGCCGGTGCGGGCGGAGACGCCGGTGCCGGGGGCGACGGCGGCGGGGTGGGGCCCGGAGGTGACGGCACCGCGGTCGGGGACGGCGTGGGGGTGGGGGTGAGCGTCGGCGTCGGGGTCGGCGTCGGCGTACGCGTAGGCGTGGGCGTTGGGGTCGGCGTGCGCGTAGGCGTCGGCGTGGGTGTCGGGGTAGGTGTCGGCGTACGCGTGGGCGTCGGGGAAGGCGTGGGTGTCGGTGTCGGCGTACGCGTAGGCGTGGGCGTAGGTGTCGGCGTGGGGCTCGGGCAGGGATGCGGATGGTGGTGATGGTGGTGCCCCCCGTGCCCCCCGTGCCACCAGCCGCCCCCGTGCTCCCCCTGCCCGTCGTCGCCGCCCCCGTGGTCGTCGGCCGGTCGCCCCGGCTCGGGCCGGAGCCCGGCCGTAGCGGAGGGCGAGGGCACCGCGGGCAGCGTCCCGGCCGTGGGCGGCCGGTGGCAGTGGTGGTGGTCGTGCGGCGGCCGGGGTCCGTGGTGCCGGCCGACGTCGGGCGCGACGGTGACGCCGACCTGGACGTCCACGTCCACTCCGACGTCCACGCTGCCGCCCGGGCCCACCGTGGTGGACACGTCGGTCCCGGTGCACACGCAGGTGTCGACGGCCCCGCCGCCCGGATGCCCGCCGGGGCGTTCGGCCCCCGAGGCGCTGGCCCCGCCGACCAGCGCGCACATCGCCACCACGCCGACCGCCGCACCGATCAGCCGCGCCCGTCGACCGGGGGCCGCACCCCCGCCGCCGTGCCGCGGTATCCGTCGGTACTGCCGGCGCTGCGGCATGGGCTCCACACACCTCTCGGGTCGTCCGGGCGAGGACGGAAGGGATCTGGCTGATCAGCCGACGGGAACGGACAGCAGTGGTCGGATCCGGCTCAGAGCCGATCGGGTGCGACCATGCGCATTCAGACGTGATCAGGCGGACGGCCCGCCTCCGGGGCGGGCCGTCCGTCATCAGGTGGAACGATCTTCGCGCCGACCGGTTACGGCCCGCGCCCGCCGTTCCCCGCGCTCAGTGGCGGCGGTGCGCGATCTCGACGTTCTCCAGCACGCCGACCGCGTCCGGCACCAGGATCGCGCAGGAGTAGTAGGCGCTGACCAGGTAGGAGATGATCGCCTTCTCGTCGATCCCCATGAAGCGGACCGAGAGCGAGGGCTGGTACTCGTCCGGCAGACCGGTCTGGTGCAGGCCGATGACGCCCTGGTTGTCCTCACCGGTACGGATCACCAGGATCGAGCTGGTGTTCTCCTTGGTGATCGGGATCTTGCTGCACGGCAGGATCGGAACCCCGCGCCAGGCCGGCACCTGCTGCCCGCCGAGGTCGACGTGGTGCGGGTAGATGCCCCGGGCGTTGAACTCGCGGCCGATCGCGGCGATGGTCTTGGGGTGGGCCAGCAGGTAGTCCGGGTCACGGCGGCGGTTGAGCAGCTCGTCCAGGTCGTCCGGGGTGGGCGGGCCGGAGTGGGTCTGGATCCGCTGGTCGAAGTCGGCGTTGTGGAGCAGGCCGAACTCCGGGTTGTTGATCATCTCGTGCTCCTGCCGCTCGCGCAGGGCCTCGATGGTCAGCCGGAGCTGGTGCTCGGTCTGGTTCATCGGCTGGTTGTACAGGTCCGCGACGCGGGTGTGGATCTTGAGGATGGTCTGAGCGACGCTGAGCTCGTACTCGCGCGGCTTGAGCTCGTAGTCCACGAAGGCGCCGGGGAGTTCGTACTCGCCGCGGTGGCCCGCCGACATGGCGATCTCGGCCTCGCCGCGCTCGTTCTGGGCCTGCAGCGGCAGGGACAGGAAGGTCTGCAGGTGCTCCTGGAGGCTCGGCGCGTTGTCCCGGATGCGGGCGAAGTCGTCCCGGCTCAGGGTGAGGGCGACGCCGGAGGTGGTGGTCTTCGCCGTGTACTCCCAGACGGCGTCCGGGTTGAGCAGCGAGTCGTCGCCGAAGCGGTCGCCGTCGGCGGCCACGCCGACCACGGTCTCGTCGCCGTACTTGCCGGTGCCGATCTTGTTGATCTTGCCGTGCGCGATCAGGAAGATCCGGTCGGCCGCCTCGCCCTGGGTGGTGAGCACCTCGCCGGGGCCGAAGTCGCGCTGCTGGCAGCGGTCGGCGAGGGCGGTCAGCACCTCCTCGTCCTCGTAGCCGCGCAGCAGGGCAAGTTCGCCCAGCTCGGCCGGGATCACGCGGACCTGGGAGCCGGTCTTGATGAACTCCACCACGCCGTTGCCGACGGTGTAGGTGAGCCGTCGGTTGACCCGGTACGCGCCACCGTGGGCCTCGACCCACGGGAGCACCTTGAGCAGCCAGCGGGAGGTGATCTCCTGCATCTGCGGGGCGGACTTGGTCGTGGTGGCAAGGTTGCGGGCAGCGGCCGTCGCGAGGCTCTGCTGCCGGTCCTGCTGTGTCTCCGGGCTCGTCGTGTCCACGGACATCGGCAGGGGTCTCCATTCGTGTGGTCGGATCAGGCAGCCGGGGCCGGTACCGCTCCGTCCCGGTGCATGCTCCGCAACGGATCATCAGATCCGCGAGCTGGTGGGGAAGTTGGCGAGTTTCGTGAGGACGACCGCCATCGCCCGGCGGCCCATCCGGAACCCTAGATCACCAGAACCCGACGGAGCCCGTACGGCGGCCTACTACCCCCCGATAGGGTGAATCTCCGGTGATCCGCCCCCACGGGCCGCGATCGTCACCGGAACACCCGTTCGCCGGTGCGCACCCCGCGCACCCCGCGCACCCCGTACCCCGTGCGCCTCACCCGCTCCGCTCCACCCTCCTGCCGCACGCGCCTCCCGCCGTCAACCCGGCACACCGCTCAGGCGACCTCCAGGCCCTGCCGCACCCGGTCGAAGCGGCCCGCGGCGAGCTCCGCGCCCACGCGCTCCCGCAGGGCGGCGTGGAGCCCGTCCGGCATCGGCAGGTCGTCGTGGGCGGCGGGGCGGCGGGGCGCTCGTGCGTGGGTGTCGGGCACGGTCCGATCCTGTCACCCGGCTCCGACACACGCGGAAGGCCCGTCAGGTGCCGGTACGGGGGTGGCCGGCACCTGACGGGTGTTCGGGGGGTGCGGCCGCGAGGGCCGCGCCGGGGGGAAGGGGGTGGATCAGCAGGCGACCTGGGTGCCCGGGATGCCCAGGATGCCGGAGTTGTTGGCCAGACCGCCCTGGTACTCGTAGTACAGGTACGAGTAGAAGTCGATCCGGACGTCCTGGCCGCAGGCCGAGTCCGGGGCCACGGTGTAGGTGACCGTGAAGGTGCTGCTGGCGCCGGGGGCGAGCGGGACGTCGTAACGGGCGATGCCGCCGTGCACGTTGTCGCTGCAGCCGTTGGTCTGGGTGCCGCAGGCCGTGGCGGTGAACTTGAGCCCCGGCACCAGACTGGTGGCGTACGTCTCCTGGACGCTCTGGTAGACGAACTGGATCGGGGTGTCGTACGGGTTGGTGAGCGTCAGGGTCAGCGTGAACTCACCTCCCCGGGCGGTCGTCTGGTGGTCGGAGACGGCCGTCAGGGGCAGCGGGTTGTCGGCGGCCCGGGCGGGTGCCGCAGTCAGCAGCAGTCCGGCGGCGAGGGCCGGGCCCACGGCGAGCGCGGCACGGCTCAGATGTGTTCTGCGCATGTCCAAGGAGCGTAGGGGGCGGCGCCGTCGGGACCGCCCTCCTCGGCCCGAACCCGTACTCGCGTACGAGCGGCGGGCGGACGCCGGGGGCCGACCGTCCGCGTTCCGGCCCGGCGGAACCGCCGGTGCCCTATCCTTCGCCGCGCACCCCGCAGGCCCGGGCCGCGCGCGCGGACCGTCGGGCGGGTCCGGCCGGGGTCGGTGCGCTCAGGCCATTGCGCTCAGCCCATTGCGCTCAGGCCGGCGCCGGCAGGATGTCGCACAGCGCCCGGAGCGCGGCCGGCCAGGCGTGGTCCGGCGGCGTGGCGTAGCCGACCACCAGGCCGTCGACGGCGGGTGTCGCCACCGGATCGGCCGCCGGGTGCCGGTAGTCGGCGAGCCCCTCGACCGCCAGGCCCCGGTACGCGGCGGCCTTGAGGATGGACCGTTCGGTGCCGGGGGCGAGCCGCAGCACGGCGTGCAGACCGGCCGCGATGCCGGACACCTCGATGTGCGGGGCGTGGGCGGCCAGCGCGGCCACCAGCTGGTCGCGGCGGTCCCGGTAGCGGCGGCGCATCCGCCGCAGGTGGCGGTCGTAGCCGCCGGAGTCGATGAACTCGGCGAGGGTCAGCTGGTCCAACGCACTGACCCAGGCCTCGCGTTCGCCCTTCGCGGCGAGCACCTGGTCGACCAGGTGGTCCGGCAGGACCATCCAGCCGAGGCGCAGCGCCGGGGTGAGGCTCTTGCTGGTGCTGCCGAGGTAGACGACCCGGTCGGGGTCGAGCCCCTGGACGGCGCCGACCGGCTGGCGGTCGTAGCGGAACTCCCCGTCGTAGTCGTCCTCCAGGACGAGCCCGCCGCGTCCGCGCGCCCAGTCGATCACGGCGGCGCGGCGCCCGGCGTGCAGCGGGCCGCCGGTCGGGAACTGGTGGGCGGGGGTGAGCAGGACCGTACGGAGCTCCGGGTGCCGGGCCAACTCCTCGACCCGGGCGCCCTGTTCGTCGATCGGCAGCGGGACGGCGGTGACGCCGGCGGCGGCCAGCAGCCCGCGGTGGAAGCCCAGCCCGTACGCCTCGACGGCCAACGGCCCCTGGTCGGCGGGCGGAAGGGCGGGCGCGGCGCCGTCGAAGAGCAGGCGCAGCGCGTGGGCGAAGCCGGAGCAGACCACGATCCGGTCGGGGTCGGTGCGCACGCCGCGGGCGCGGGCGAGGTAGTCGGCGAGGACGGCACGCAGTTCGGGCCGACCCTGGGGGTCGCCGGGTCCGAAGGCCTCGTTCGGGGCGGCGGTGAGGGCCCGGCGGGCGGCGGCCAGCCAGGCGGCGCGGGGGAAGGAGGCGGCGTCGGGCCGGCCCTGGCGCAGGTCGTGCACCGGTCCGGGGCGGCGCGCGGGGCGGCGGGCCCGGGTGGGCGGGACGGGTGCGGCGCGGTCGGCGACGGTGGTGCCGGAGCCCTGGCGGGCGGTGAGCCAGCCCTCGGCGACGAGTTCGGCGTAGGCCTCGGCGGCGGTGTTGCGGGCCAGGCCGAGGTCGGTGGCGAGGGCCCGGTAGGGCGGCAGCCGGGTGCCTGGGGCCAGTCTGCCGCTGCGGATCGCCTCGCGCAGCGCGGCCATCAGCGCGGCGCGGCGGCCGCCGGTGGCGGGCAGCTCCAGGTGCAGGTCGTTACCGGTCGGGTGGGCCGGCTCGGTGGGGTGCGCGCCCGACGTCTCCGTCATGGTCACGCACCCTACCCGCCGCCCCGGCACCGCCCGGCGGGCGGCCACTCCCCTTTGTGGCCGCACCCCTTAATGGCCATACCCCTTCCTAGCCGCGCCCCCGACAGCCACACCCCTGACGGCTACGGCACCACGGTGACCGGCCAGCGTCCGGCCTTGACCAGCCGGACCGCGACCGAGCCGATCACCTTGTGCCCGGCCTGCTCGGAGACGCCGACCACCACGGCGTCGGCGCGCAGCTCGTCGGCGAGCTTGGCGAGGCCGGTGTAGGGGTCGCCGCGCATGGTGAGGAAGCGCCACTCCACCCGCCAGACCTCGCTCACCCGCTGTTCGGCCTCGCGCAGCGCGGCGAGCAGTTCGTCGGCGACCTCCTGGGTGGTCTCCTCCACGGCGGCCCCGGCGAGGGCGGTGGCGGCGCCGAGTATCGGCTGGATGTAGGCGATGGCCAGCTGGGCGCCCTGCCGGCGGGCCAGTCCGGCGGCGTAGGCGGTGGCGCGCCAGGAGGAGTCGGAGCCGTCCAGGCCCGCCAGGATCACCTTGGGTCCGTCGGTCCCCAGTTCGAAGCCGCTCGGTGCGACGGCCGGCTGGTGCTCCCCGTGCTCGGCGTCGGCCGGTCGGCCCGCGCCCTCGACGGCCCCGGTGTCGGCCGCATCGCTGTCATTGCTCATGGGCGGAAGGCTATGCCCGCCACCGTGGGTGGCCGACGGGGGCACTCCGGGTGAGGGCTGTGGCGCGGGCCACCCGGGCGGGCCCGCGACGGCGCCGGGCCGGTACCGGGGGCGGGCGGGCCGTCACGCGCTGTCGACGGTGTGCGCGGCCTCACACCGGCTCCGGGGTGACGGGGGCCACTTCCCGGGGTGGTTTGATCTTGGAAATAGCTGCAAATCGGTCGAAATCACCTTATTTTCGTGATCGCTACCTGCGGTAACAGGCCTCTGACGTGCTCAAACCTGCGATTCCTTGAAACCGCCACGACCGCCCCCGTACCTTCGAACCCGTTGCACCGAGCGATTCCGCTCCGGCCGGGCCTCACCGCCCCCGAGCAGGAACGGTGCCGGACCGCGCGAGCGATGTGTCCCCGCAACCGACGGCCTTCCGAGGGCCTGGTTCCGCACGCCCGCACACCCCCTCCGAAAGGAAACGCATGACCTTCCGTAACGAGACTGCCGCTGCCACCACCACTGCCACCCCGAAGCGCCGCAACCGCGTCCGGATGGCTCTGATGGCCGGGGCGCTCACCGCGCTGCCGGTGGCCGGCCTCGTCACGGCCACCAGCGCCTCCGCCGCGCCGGCGTCGGTCTGGGACAAGGTCGCCTCCTGTGAGGCCACCGGCAACTGGGCCATCAACAGCGGCAACGGCTTCTACGGCGGCCTGCAGTTCACCTCCAGCACCTGGGCGGCCTTCGGCGGCACCGCGTACGCCCCCCAGGCCCACCTGGCCACCAAGGACCAGCAGATCGCGATCGGCGAGAAGGTCCTCGCCGCCCAGGGCCCCGGCGCCTGGCCGATCTGCTCCGTCAAGGCCGGCCTGGGCAAGTAAGCCCGCCGCCACCCGCACGCACACGAGCCGCCGCACCCCCAGGGTGCGGCGGCTTCGTCACGTCACGATCCGTCCGGCTCCCGTGTACGCCCCGACGCCCCCCGGCTCCCCCGGGGGCTCAGGCCGATCGAGTGGATCGGGCCGGGCGGTCGGGGAGCGGCAGCGGGAGGGCGGGCAGGCCGTCGAGGCTGGTGCCGACCAGCGGCTTGCGCTCGCAGTAGGCGCCGAACTCCTCCTCGTCCTTGCGGTCGAAGTACTGCGCGTGCAGCTCGCGATCGGCGCGGTAGTCCATGAACGGCACGGCGTACCCGCAGGAGTCGCTGACCCGTTCGGCCCGGACCAGCACGATCGCCCGCAGGCCCGAGCCGTCCGCCCCGGGTTCGAAGCGGGCGAGCAGCTCCGCGAAGCGCGGGTCGTCCCGGAAGACCGGCTCGCCGCGGCCGTGCACCCGCACCACGGTGGGCGGGCCGTCGAAGGCGCACCACATCAGGGTGATCCGGCCGTTCTCCCTCAGGTGGGCGATGGTCTCGGCCTGTGAGCCGCCGAAGTCCAGGTAGGCGAGGGTGAGTTCGTCGATGATCGCGAGGGTGCCGGAGCGGCCCTTGGGCGAGAGGTTGACGTGCCCGTCGCCGGCCAGTGGCGCCGTCGCGACGAAGTAGACGGGCTGGCGTTCGATGAACTGCCGCAGTCGGCCGTCGATGCTTTCGTACTGCTTTCCCATGTGCGCGATTGTGCCCGCATCTCGCTCTCCGAGAAAGGAAAATCCATCCCATGAGACGGCAAGCGGCCCGGGGGGGGGGGGGGGGGGGAGGGGGGGGGGGGGGGGGGGGGGGGGGGGGGG
Organism: Kitasatospora sp. NPDC029367; assembly: GCF_055569135.1. Lineage (NCBI taxonomy): Bacteria > Bacillati > Actinomycetota > Actinomycetes > Kitasatosporales > Streptomycetaceae > Kitasatospora > Kitasatospora sp. NPDC029367. The sequence continues at coordinate 51 of NZ_JBVHYH010000016.1, read as the reverse complement.
GGGGGGGGGGGGGGGGGGGGGGGGGGGTTGGTGTTGGGGGTGTATGGGGGC